>CAJXPN010000112.1 GCA_913058025.1 uncultured Myxococcales bacterium
CCTGAGGACGCCTCCCCCGACGGGATCCACACCCGCCGCCACCCACCAAGGCTGGATCGATGCAGCAAACCAAGAAGTACCTCCGCTTCGCCGTCGCGCTGACGTGCCTGACGAGCGCGTTCCTTTTGAGCGTGTCCGTGGGCGACCGCGGCCTGCTCGTCGACCTGAGGCAGTCCTCGGGCGCGGCGAATGACCCGTCGAGCGTGAAGGAGGGCGAGCGCTACGAACTCAGCGCGCTGCGTGTCTTCAACCGCGTGCTCATCAACCTGAGCGACTCCTACGTCGAGCCGGAGCGGATCAAGCCCGACCGGATGCTGGTGTCCTCGCTCGAGGAGATCCAGAACTCGATCGCGCCGGTGGTGATCAGCTACGTCAAGAAGGGCGACGAGGTCCCCGAAGAGGTGACCGTCCAGGTCAACGACAAGAAGAGGGTCTTCAAGGTCGCTGGCGTCCAGTCGCTCTGGGAGATGAGCTTCAAGCTCAAGGAGATCTTCGGGTTCATCCAGGATACGCTCGGGGACGACCCGGACGTCGACTACCAGCAGGTCGAGTACGCCGCGATCAACGGCATGCTCGAGACGCTCGACCCCCACTCCACGCTGCTCCCCCCGGTCAACTACGAGGAGATGCAGACCCAGACGGGCGGCAAGTTCGGCGGCCTCGGCATCGTGATCTCGATCCGGGACAACTCGCTGACCGTGATGAGCCCGATCGACGGCACGCCCGCGTCACGCGCAGGCATCAAGGCGCGCGACAAGATCGTGCGCATCGCCGAGGAGTCCACGGTCAACATGAGCCTGACCGAGGCCGTGGGGATGCTGCGCGGCGAGCCCGGCACCAAGGTCAACCTCTGGCTCATGCGCCAGGGCTGGGACGAGCCGCGCAAGTTCGCCGTCGAGCGCGCGATCATCAAGATCGAGAGCGTCGAGAGTCAGCCGTTGGCCAACAAGATCGGCTACATCCGCATCAAGAACTTCCAGCAGAACACCACGCCCGACACGCGCGCCCAGCTCAAGGAGCTCAAGGAGAAGATGGGCGGGATGCAGGGGCTCGTCCTCGACCTGCGCGACAACCCGGGCGGCCTGCTCAACCAGTCGATCAGCATCTCGGACCTGTTCATCGACGAGGGCACGATCGTCTCGACGGTCGGCCAGGGCAACAAGATGCGCGACAAGAAGTCCGCGCGCTCGTCGGGCACCGAGCCCAAGTACCCCATGATCGTCCTCGTGAACCCGGGCAGCGCCTCGGCCTCCGAGATCGTCTCCGGCGCCATCCAGAACAACGACCGCGGCGTGATCCTTGGCGACACGACCTTCGGCAAGGGCTCGGTCCAGGTGCTCTACGAGTTCCCGGACAGCTCCGCGCTCAAGCTCACCATCGCCCAGTACCTCACGCCGGGTGACGTCTCCATCCAGGGCAAGGGCATCACGCCCGACCTGCGCGCCGTGCCCGTGCGCGTCGACGACAAGGGCGTCGACCTGTTCGAGTCGAACAACATCTTCCGCGAGGGCGACCTCGCCGCGGCGTTGACCTCGGACGCGGTGAGCAAGGACAAGAAGATCGTCCCCGCGCTGCGCTACCTCAAGGAGGTCCCCGCCGAGGGCAAGGACGACGGGTTCAGCGACGGCGGCTTCCAGGAAGACTACGAGATCAAGCTCGCCCAGCGCCTGCTCGTGGCGGCCGGCACCACCTGGCAGCGCGGCCCCATGCTCAAGGCGATCGCCAAGGAACTCGGTGAGGTCTCCGAGAAGGAGCAGGCCGAGATCACGAAGTCGCTCAAGGCCCGCGGCATCGACTGGTCCTCCGGGCCCAGCCCGGCCAGCCCGATGGTCGCCCTCGACGTCGTCCCCTCGGTCGACAAGGGCGAGGTCAAGGCCGGCGAGAAGATGACGCTCACCGCCAAGCTCACCAACACCGGCAGCTCCCCGATCCACCGGGTCAAGGCGATCACGAAGTCGGACAACGGCGTCCTCAACGACCGCGAGTTCATCTTCGGCAAGCTCGCTCCGGGCGAGACGCGCGAGTTCTCCGTCGACGTCAAGATCCCCCAGGACACGCCGGATCGGCTCGACTTCGTGCGCTTCGAGATCTCGGACGCCGCGAACCCCATCTCGGCCGAGCAGGGCGTGGACGTGCGCGTCCTCGGCCAGCCTCGCCCGCACTTCGCCTTCTCCTACGAGGTCAACGACGCCAGCGGCGACGGCGTCCTCAGCGTGGGCGAAGAGGTCGGCCTGAAGGTCCACGTCCACAACGTCGGCAAGGCCGACAGCGCCGAGACGCTGATCTACCTCAAGAACAAGTCCCGCGACGCGATCTACCTCGAGAAGGGCCGCTCCAAGGTCGAGAAGGTCGCAGCCTCGGGCTCCGAGGTCGTCGACTTCACGTTCAAGGCCCAGAAGGAGCCCGAGAGCGGTGAGTACACCTTCGAGGTCGACGTCTACGACGTGACCTACCGCGAGTTCACCCAGAAGAAGTTCTCGATCCCCTTCGCCAAGACCTCGACGAAGGCGACCGAGGCCACAGGCACGGTCACGATCAAGAAGCCTGTGTCGGCCCGCGCCGGCGCGAGCGCGAAGGCCGAGCCGGTCGCCGAGCTCCCCAAGGGCGCCGTGGCGAGCGTGTTCGGCAAGGCTGGCGGCTTCTTCAAGGTCGAGCTCCAGGGCCGAACCGGCTGGGTCGACTCTGCCGTGGTGACGTTCGCCGAGGGCGCCAGCGGCGACCCCAAGGGGATCGACGCGCTCTCGCTCTTCCGCTCCCCCGACGTCGAGCTCACCACGAGCGCGATGCTCACCGACAAGCCCACCGTCAGCCTCCAGGGCGTCTTCGCGGACGACTCCGCGATCAAGGACTACTACGTCTTCGTCTACAACCGCGCGGACTCGACCTTCAACACCCGCAAGGTCGTCTACGAGCGCGTGGGCAAGAAGAAGGTCGACGCCAAGGTCCAGATCCCGCTCTTCGACGGCATGAACCGCATCGCCGTGTTCGTGCGCGACGAGACCGGCATGACCACGACCAAGTCGGTCTACGTCTTCAAGAAGTGACGGCCTGAACAAATGTCCCCGGAGTCGACGGCGCGTGCCCCCTTCACAGGGAGCTCGCGCCGTCTCTCGTTCGCCCCCGTTGCACCCACGCCCCGCGGCCTGGTGTCGATCTGCTCCAGGACATCTCCGTGGACTCCGCGTAGTCTCGGACGTCACGAACGAAGCAGAGGTGACCGATGAGCGATGAAGCGTTGATGGGCGAGCTGCGCAGTGCGCTCGCGGATGGGCAGTCCGTTGGCGTGTTCGGGGGCGTCGCGAAGCTGCTGGGTAAAGGAGACGCGTCCCAACAAGTGCTCGACTACCTCGAGCCACAGTTCGCGCGCTGGCCCGAGGAGATCGATCGCAAGGCACCCTGGGAGTGGGTCACGCGGGCATGCCGGGGGTGGAAGGCGCCCGCGCTTCGCCTCGCGACGTCCGTCGACGCGTCCTGGCACACCTTCAAGGCCAAGCACGCGGTCGCGTTCGCGGACTCACCGGACGTGAGGAACATCCGCAAGTTCAGGACGGACCCCAAGTCCACGACGGAGATCGGGGACGAGGGCGTCATCGCGTTCGCGCAATCCCCACACCTCGAGAGCCTGGTCGAGCTCGAGATATGGTCGAACACGGCGAGCAACGAAGCCGTCGTCGTGTTGCTCTCATCGGCCAACCTGCCCAGCCTCAGGAGGCTCACGTTGCGCGGCCCACGGGGGACGCGAGAGGCCGTCGACGCGTTGTTCGAGTCCCCTCTCTTCGACACGCTCACGGGCCTGAACTTCTCGAACTCCAGCTACTCGCGTGACGTCACCGAGGACGACAAGGCGCGCATCAGCGCCAGGTTGAAGGCGAACTACGAGCGCCTGGAGGCCGAGCGAGCGGGGTGAAGCCGCTCAGCCTTCGGCGGGCGTGATGAAGTTCGCGACGAGCCTGTCGACGTGGCCCTTCGCCCGGACGTTGTCCTGGATGTCGGTGAGGACGCCCTGCTCGTCGATGACGAACGTCGAGCGCACGATCCCCATGTACGTCTTCCCGTAGTTCTTCTTCTCGCGCCAGACCCCGTACGCCTCGGCGACGGCGTGGTCGGTGTCGGCGAGCAGCGGGAAGTTGAGGTCGTGCTTCTGGCGGAACTTCTCGTGGCGCGCGACCGGATCGGGGGAGACGCCCAGGACGGCGTAGCCGGCGCCCTCGAAGGCGTCCCTGTTGTCGCGGAAGTCGCACGCCTGGGTGGTGCAGCCGGGGGTCAGGTCCTTGGGGTAGAAGTAGAGGATGACCTTCTGGCCTCGAAGACCTTCCAGCGAGACGGCGCCGTCCTCGGCGTCGAGGGTGAATTCGGGGGCGAGGTCGCCGACGGAGAGTTTGGGGTTGGTGCCCATGATCGATGGTCCTTTGGGGTGAGGGCGCGGCGCGTGTGTACGCGCCAGCGAAGTTGGCCTAGTGTCGCGCCCCTCGACTCTCGAACACGAGGTGAGTGATGAGCCCGAGGCGCATGCGAGTCGCGTTGTTGAACACGGTGATCCTGAACGGCGGAGACGCCGCGATCGCGTCTGCGATCGCGGACACGCTCCGCGAGGCGTTCGGAGACCGTCTGGACCTCGAGCTCCTGGATGGGAGCCCGGCGGCGCCGGCATACTATCCAGAGTTCAGCCTGCTGCGCGACCCTCACAAGCTCGCGCTCGCTCGCGAACACGTCCTCTTCGGCCGAATGGGTCGCGGGTTCAACGAGCTACGCCTGATGTTCGGGGCGTTCCTCCTCGGAAAGGGGATGAGCCCTCCGCCCTTGCTGCTCACCGACGACGAGGAGCGCGCGCTCCGCGCGCTCGCCGAGGCCGACCTCGTGGTGAGCACGGGCGGGACCTACCTCGTCGAGCACTACGCGCTGCGTGGCCGAATCTTCAACTTCAGGCTCGTCAACCTGCTGCGCCGACCGCTCGTGCTCTACACACAGAGCATGGGTCCGTTCACCAAGCCGGAGGTGCGAGGCCCGCTCGCACAGGAGCTCGACCAGGCGCGGCTCATTTTGTTGCGTGACCCCGCGAGCCTGGAGCACCTGAAGGAGCTCGGCGTGACGACACCTCACGCGGAG
Source organism: uncultured Myxococcales bacterium (assembly GCA_913058025.1). GTDB lineage: Bacteria > Myxococcota_A > Bradymonadia > Bradymonadales > Bradymonadaceae > CAJXPN01. Next base: position 5,107 of record CAJXPN010000112.1, read on the forward strand.
GTGTTGCCGGATTCGGTCTTCACGATCGCAGACGCCGAGGAGCTCGAGCGCGCGACGTCCCGCGTGGTGCCCGACGTGGGCGCGCGGGTGCTCGTGTCGGTGCGCAAGTGGACGAAGTTCCAGGGGCGCGAGCCCGAGGAGGGCATGCGCGAGTACACCGAGTCGGTGCGCGCGATGATCCGAGAGCTCGTCGATACGCGCGCGGCGCACGTGACGCTCCTGTCCACGTGCCAGGGGATCCCCGAGTACTGGACCGACGACTCCGAGGTCGCGATGGATGTTTGGGCTGGCCTCGAGCCTCGCTACCAGGAGAGGTGTGAGGTCGACCGCGCCCACCACACGCTCGCCGAGCTCAAGGCCCACTACGCCAGGGCGGACCTCGTGATCGCCACGCGGATGCACGCGGCGATCATCGCGCTCTGCGCCGGGACGCCCGTGCTCCCCATCGAGTACGAGTTCAAGACGCGCGAGCTCTTCAAGGCGCTCGGGCTCGAGCGGTGGGTCCTGGACATCTCGACGGTGACGCCCGCTGGCGCGGTCGAGCGCCTCGGGCAGGTCCTCGAGGAGGTCGAGGGCGCGCGCGCGGCCCTCATGGCCGGCGTGGAGGAGATGAGGGCGGGGGCGGCGCGAGGCGCGGAGCTCACGCGAGAGGCCGTCGAGCGCGGCTGAGCGGCTCAGTCGCGCATGTTCGTGTGGATGCGGTCGAGCGGGACGCCCAGACGCAGCAGGTGCGCGCAGACGTGCTGGATCATGACGGGGGCGCCAGCGAGCAGGGCGGTGGCGCCGCGTAGGTCGTGGGCGTCGGTGTCGAGCGCGTGCTGGACGAAGCGAGGGCCGGGGTCGGCCGCGTCGCGGTTGGACCAGGTCCGCCGAAGCGTGAGGCCGCGGGTGGCGAGCGCGTCGAGCGTGCCGGCGTAGGCGAAGTCGCCCGGCTCGGTCTCACCGTAGTAGAGCGACACGTCCGAGAGGCGCTCGGGGTGTCGGGTGGCGAGCAGGTCGAGCGCAGGCATGAGCGTGGCGACGCCGCTTCCGGTGGCGAAGGCGATGACGCGCGAGGGCCGCGTGAGCGCGTCGAGGTCCCAGCCGGGGCCTTCGGGACCGCTGAGCAGCGCGAGGTCGCCCGAGGCGTGTGCGCCGAGCGCGCGACCGAGCGTCGAGTCGCGGTCGATGAGGAAGCTCCACGAGTCGGCGTCCGCGTGGGCGACGACGAGGTAGCGCGGCGCGACGCCGAGCAGCCCGAGCGTGGTGTACTGGCCGGGCGCGGGGGCCTCGAACCCCTCCGGGCGGCCGACACGCAGCGACCAGTAGCGGGGGCCGTCGAGGGAGACGTCGAGGATCGGCGCCCGGACGCGGGCGCGCTCGGCCGTGGCCTGGAGTTCGGGCCAGAGCCTCGAGAGCGCGACGGCGCTCGCCTCGATGTCTGTGTTGGACTGCATGTTGTGCTGGTTCATCGGTGCTGCCAGTGCGCGTGGTCGGCGCTAAAGGTGATCGCGGGGCAGGGAAGTCGAGCCCTCGATGGTTAGATGTCGCGTGTGCGCGAAGAGGCGCGCGGTAGATTTCGATGGGGGCGAGCGCGTGCGTGTCAGAGACCACGCGGAGGCGGCGCGGCGCGCCTTGCCCGGCGCGCGGCGTTTGGGCTATGGTCGCGGCTCTGGCGCGCCTCGCGCGCGGATTTCCACGAAGTGGGCCGCGGCGCGGGCGAATGAGAGACACGTTTTTTGATAGAGGCGTACGACGATGCCCGCTCCGATGTACTACCAGCTCCTCGGCCACGTCCTCGTGGCGTCGCATACGGCTCATGACTACAAAGACATCGCCGACGATCTGTCGAAGGCGGGGTTCGGTGAGTCGAAGGTGAACGCGGGCCTCGAGCTCGCGAAGGCCGCGGAGGCGTTGGTGGAGAAGAAGCTCCACCAGTCCCCCGACGACAAGAACCTCGAGCACTCCATCCACGCGGCCGCGACCGAGGTGGAGATGTGGATGCAGACGGTGAAGTTCAGAGCGCGCAAGGGCGGCCTGGACGCCGAGCTCGTCGACGACATCCAGGGCCACGAGATCCACGGCGACAAGCACACGGCGACGGTCGTGGCGCAGGCGTCCCGCGTGATCGGCATGTTGCGAACGCTCGGTGAGGAGTCGCGCGACAAGATCGGCCCGATGCAGTCCGTGCATGACATGCTCATCCGCGGGAACACGCTCCAGAAGAAGCTCTGCAAGACGGCCGGCTACATGATGCGCCCGTCGTCGATGGCGCCCGCGTCGATGCCGATCTTCGGTGAGATCCGCGCGCTCGAGACCAAGATGTCGCAGTGGCTCGACGGGCTCGATCAGGCCGCGCACAAGGTCGAGGATCTGGACACGCTGGGCATGCTCGGCTTCGTGCCCCACGGCATGGGCATGCCCGTGGGCGGCGCGTCGTTCGACGTGCTCCGCCACGAGCGCGCCAAGACGACCGCGCCGAGCGCGGCCGAGGCCGTGACGACCTCGGGCTGGTCGGTCGGCCGCCAGGGCAACAAGGAGAACATCGGCGACGGCTGGATCGAGCCGACGTACGACGTCAACCACAAGTGACCTCTCCCAGCGCAGATCCCTACGCGATCCTCGGGGTCGAGAGGGGCGTGGACGCCCGCGCCATCAAGAGCGCGTTCAGGCGGCTGGCCCGCCAGCACCACCCCGACCTCAACCCCGGAGACGAGGGCGCTGGAGCCCGGTTCATCGAGATCGCGGCGGCCTTCGAGCTCCTGTCCGATGAGGGCCTGCGCGAGCGCTTCGACGAGTTCGGTATGGAGGGGCTCGACGAGGGCTTCGACGTCTACGCGGCGCGGCGCGCGAAGGCAGCCCGTGAGGAGGGCGCTCGCCGCGCCCCCAGGGACAAGAAGGAGGGCTTCGGGCTCGGGGACATCCCCGGCTTCGACTCCGTGTTCGGCGACACGTTCCGCTCCTACAACCCGTTCAACACGTCGGCGTTCAAGGACGCGGTGCGTGAGGACCCGTACGCCACGCGCGGCAAGGACGTCTACTCCGAGGTCGAGGTCGACATGGGCACCGCGATCCAGGGCGGCGCGGTGTCCTTCGAGCACAAGAACGCGGTGTTCGCGGTGCGAATCCCGGCCGGCACCGAGGACGGGCAGGAGCTCCTCGTCGGCGGCGAGGGCGACCCCCCCGAGGACGGCAAGGGCCTCCCCGGTGACCTCTGGCTCACGGTGCGGATCCCCGAGAACGGTGACCTCACGCGCGAGGGCCTGGACCTGGTGCTGCGTTGCCCGGTGTCGATCACCGAGGCGCTGCTCGGCGCCAAGATCACGGTCCCCACGCTCAAGGGGGACTGCATCGTGACGCTCCCCTCCGGGATCCACTCGGGCACGCGCCTGCGCCTCAAGGGTATGGGCATCAAGGCGGACGGCGAGCTCGGCGACATGTACGTGCTCGTGGAGATCCGATCGCCCACACGCATCGACGACGCGATCCGCGCGGCGGCGCGCGCGATCGAGGAGGGGTACGAGTCCCCGCTTCGCGCGCACCTCAAGATCTGAACGTGACGACGCGCCTCGGTGGCGCGAGGAGTAGAGCATGTTGTTCGTGAGCCCACACATCCGACGCCTGATCGATCTCGCGCTCGACGAGGACGACCTCAACTTCGACGCGACCTCGGCGGCGTTCTTCGTCGGAGAGCACGTGAGCGCGTACATGATCGCCAAGGAGGACCTCGTGGTGTCCGGGCTCGACATCGCCAGGGCGGTCTATGAGCGCGTGGACCCGAGGGTGGAGTCTGTCTCTTATACACATCTCCGAGCCCACGAGACAGGCAGAAATCTCGT
>CAJXPN010000113.1 GCA_913058025.1 uncultured Myxococcales bacterium
AGTTCGAACGACGAGCCTCGGTCGGGCAGCGTCACGCGGTCCTCGACCTGACCCGTCTCGATGTCCAGGGTGAGGAGCTCGGCGGCGTGGAACCTGGAGACGTACAGCTGCGCTCCGATCTGTGTGATGTCGCGCAGGTCGGCGTCGATGAACCACGTCGAGACGACCTCGAACGTTCCCAGATCCACGCCCACGACCTCGCTCGACGCGCACGACACCCACGCGCGCGACCGCTCCGCGTCGAGCGCCACCCCCCGCGGCGAGCGGCACACCGGGACGCGCCCGGTGGTTTGCCCCTGGACGTCGATCCGGGCGAGCTCGCCCGCTCCCTGGAGCACGACGAACGCGGTGTCCTCTGTCGCCGCCACGCGCCCTGGCCGCGCGCCCTCCTCGAACGCCACGCGGTGCGCCAGCCGGCGCTCCTCCAGGTCGACCAAGTACACCGCGTTCGTGGTCGCGTCCGACGCCACCAGGCCCCTCCCGCCCCTCCAGCTCTCCATGTCTTCGGAGCCGATCGCCGCCGTCTCCGGCTGCGCGCTCGCGTCGTAGCGTGGCAGGTCGGGCGAGCGCTCGATGAGATCCTCCTCGAGCACGGCTTCGTTGTTGTGGCCGGCGTCCACGCCCAGCGGCCGCTCATACTCTGCGGGTTCGCACGCGTAGGCCGTGACGAGTAGCGCGGCCAAGAGCGCGCGCAGGTCGCGGCGTGTATTGGGACGGATCGGGTGAGTGGTGGCGCGTTGCATGGGTTCCCCTCCAATGATGAGTGTCATGGGTGGGATTAGAGCACGGCCCGTGGGGTCGTTTCAAACCCGCCAGGAGCTCGGGCTCACCTCCCCGCCTCGGCCGACGGGAGCGTGAACCAGAAGCGCGCGCCCTGGTCGGGCGCGACCTCGACGCCCACGCGCCCGCCCAGCCGCTCGACCACGCGCCGCACGACCGCCAGGCCCACGCCGTGGCCCTGCAGGGCCTTGTGCTGGTCGAGGCGCGTGAACTCGTCGAAGACCGTGGCGGCCTGCTCCTCGGTCATGCCCTCGCCGTTGTCCTGGATCCAGAAGCGCGCCTCGCCCTCGCCCTGGACCTCGGCGCCGATGGTGATCGTGGGGGGGGCGCCGCCGTACTTGAGCGCGTTGGAGACGTAGTTCGCCCAGACCTCCTCGAGCCAGGGGGCGTACCCGAGCACGCGCGGCCACTGCCGCGGCGCGGCCAGCGTGACGCCGTCGAGCTGGGCGCTCATGCGCAGCTCCACCTGGCCCAGGATCAGGCCCATGTCGACCTCGCCCAGCGGGATGTCGGCGCCGCTGCGGATGTGGGCCATGAGCAGGAGCTCGTGGACGATCTCGACCATCTTCTCGGTGACGCCCTGGGCGCGGCGCACGACCTCGAGCGTGTCCTCGACCTCGGCGCCGTCGAGCAGGTCCTCCTCCATGATCTCGAGGTAGCCGCGCAGCCCGGACAGCGGATTCTTGAGGTCGTGGGCGACGGTGCGCGCGTAGGCGTCGAGCTCGTCGATGAGCAGCGCCTTCTCGGTGGCGTCCCGGAACACGAGCATGCCGCCGCCGCCATCGTCCTTGCCGGATTCGGCCGCGAGCGCGGTGTAGCTGACGTCCCAGACGCGGCGGCCCGAGGCTGACCTGGTGTCGAGCGTGACGCCGTCGCCCGAGCCCGTGAAGACGGGCTCGAGCTCGTCGAGGTGGTCCGAGAACAGCTCGACGAGCGGCGCGCCGATGACGTGCGCGGGCTGGTCTGCGCCCACGAGCCCGAGCGCGCTCTGGTTCAGGTCGATGACCCGGTGCGCCGCGTTGAGCACGATCACCGCGTCGCTCATGAGCTCCACGGCGCGCTTGCGCGTGACCGGCGTCGCGTCGAAGAGCTTGTACTGGTAGACCGCCACGTACCAGCAGGCCGCCGTGATCGGGAACACGAGCAGCGACCAGTCCACCCGGGGCGCGCTCGCCGGGCCGAACGCCGTGAAGAGCATCCCGCCCACCGGCAGCGTGTACCCCGTGAGCAGGAGCGCGGCCTGGCGCCTGTAGAACCCCGTGCTGTGGTACCAGTGGGCCGCGAGCACCCCCCCCGCCGCCAGCACCACCAGCGTGCAGTAGATCGAGTGCACCATGAACCAGGGGCCGTGCCCGAAGCGCGTGTCGTAGAGCCCGTTGGGCAGCAGCGTGGGCTGGGCGATGACGAAGACGTCTTGCCATGGCCCCAGGAGCAGCGCGAGCGAGCACACCGGGATGACCAGGAGCCAGGCGAGCCTCCACCTGGTGACCCGGCTCATGTTCTCGGTGTAGGCGAGCGCGAGGAAGAGCATGATCAGGGGGAACAGCACGACGACCGCCATGCGGATCGGCGTGAGGAACTCGATCACCGGGATCGGCGTCAGCGGGTTCGCGCTGAGCAGGATGGTCACGCTCCAGACCAGCGCGTTGAACATCCACCAGAAGAGGTAGATCCCGACGAGCGTCTCGCGCCGCTCGAAGCTCTTGACGCACAGCCACAGGACCGTCGCCGTCGTGAGCAAGTAGAGGATGTAGACGAGCGCGCCCATGGGGGCTCCTGGCTGGTGAGTGCGGCGCGCTCGGGAGGCCGCCAAGGGAACACCCAAGCCGTAGCGCCCGCGGTGCGCCGTGGCAACCCCGGGTCGAGGCGCACGCCCCGGCGCGTTTTGGGTGCGATTGCCGCTGGCACACCCACCTCCGACCTTGCGGCATCAACCAATCGCACCTAGAACGATCGCCTCTCGCCGCCTCGAACCTCGTCGTGAGGATCCGTTGGCGTTCGAGACTCCTCTCGAGAATGGAGCTGCATCACCGATGACCATGCTCATCATCGTCCTGCTGCCTTTCCTGGCGATCTTCCCAGTATGGATGGTCGGCCGGAGAAACCGCTTCATCAGCATGCTGGTGGCCGCCGCGACCTCCGCGAGCGCCCTCGTGGCGCTGGCGACCCTCGCGCCGGCGGTCATGTCGGGCGAGGTCCTGACGTCATCGTGGCCCTGGATCGAACGCCTCGGCCTCGAGCTGGCGTTCCGGGTGGACGGCCTCGCGTTGCTCTTCGGGATCCTGATCCTGGGGATCGGCACGCTGGTCATCGTCTACGCGTACTTCTACCTGCACGACGACGACCCGATAGGCTCGTTCTACGCGATGCTCATGACGTTCATGGGCGCCATGATGGGCGTGGTCATGAGCGAGAACGTCCTGCTGCTCGTGATGTTCTGGGAGCTCACCTCCATCAGCTCGTTCCTGCTCATCGGGTACTGGAAGCACCTGCCGGCCGCCCGGCAAGGCGCCCGGATGGCGCTCGGCATCACGGGCGGGGGAGGGCTCGCGCTCCTCGCCGGCATGTTGTTGATCGGCCACATCGTCGGCAGCTACGACCTGACGACCATCCTGGCGAGCAACGAGCTGATCCTGGGCCACGACCTCTACTTCGTCGCGCTGGTCCTCGTCCTGCTCGGGGCCTTCACGAAGTCGGCGCAGTTCCCGTTCCACTTCTGGCTCCCGAACGCCATGAGCGCGCCGACGCCGGTGTCCTCGTACCTGCACTCGGCGACGATGGTGAAGGCGGGCGTCTTCCTCCTCGCCCGCATGCACCCGGCGCTCTCCGGGAGCTCGTCGTGGTTCGTCCTGGTCACGGGCGCGGGCACCATCACGCTCTGCTTCGCGGCCTACGTGGCGCTCTTCAAGCACGACCTCAAGGGCCTGCTCGCCTACTCGACGATCAGCCACCTGGGCCTCATCACCGCGTGCTTCGGGTTCAGCACCAAGCTCGCGACGACGGCGGGCGTGTTCCACATCATGAACCACGCGATCTTCAAGGCATCCCTCTTCATGTCGGCCGGGATCATCGACCACGAGACGGGCACACGAGACGCGCGCGTCCTGAGCGGCCTGAGGCACTCGATGCCCATCACGTTCGGGCTCGCGACGCTCGCGACGCTCGCCATGGCCGGCTTCCCGCTCTTCAGCGGGTTCCTGTCAAAGGAGATGTTCTTCGAGGTGGCGTTCCTGTCGATGGACAACCCGCTCGCTGGCGAGATCCGTGGCTACGAGTGGCTCTTCCCGGTGCTCGCGACGTTCGGTGGCCTCTGCTCGATGGCGTACTCGTTCCGACTCATCGGCGACGTCTTCTTCGGCGAGGAGAACCCCGACCTCCCCAAGCACCCGCACGATCCGCCCGCGGGCTTGTGGGCGCCCGTCGCGATCCTCGTGTTCTTCTGCGTCGCCATCGGCGTCGCCCCGTTCCTGTTCCAGGGCTTCGTGTTCGTCGTCGCGCAGGCGGTCATCGGCGGCCCCGCGCCAGACTATAAGATCGCCATCTGGCACGGCCTGACCCCGGCGCTCGGGATGACGGGCGTGGCGGTCGTGGGCGGCGCGCTCCTCTACCGCAACTGGCGCTCGATCCACTCCTTCCACACGCGGTTCGCGCCGATCTCGGGCAAGGTGATCTTCGAGGCGTTCGTGGAGGCCGCCGTGGCCAGCGCGCGCCGCTTGACCGCGTGGTTCGACAACGGCTCGATGCAGCGCTACATCGCCACCACGATCGGGTTCGCGACGTTCGTCGGCTTCCTCGGCTGGTATCAGCTCGGGTGGACGCCCGGGACGCTCGACCTGACCCTTGCTCCGCCCGTCGCGCTCATCCCCTGGGGGGTCCTCATCGCCGCGACGGCGCTCACGATCCGCTTCCACCGCAAGCGCCTCGCGGCGGTCGTCATGATGAGCGTCGTCGGGCTCATCGTCTCGCTCATATTCATCTTCTTCTCCGGGCCCGACCTGGGGTTGACGCAGCTGTCCGTCGAGGTCGTGACGATCCTTTTGATCCTGCTCTCCCTCTACGTGCTGCCGCAGTGGACGCCGCGCGAGTCGACCCCGCGGCGGCGCGGGCGAGACGCGATCCTGTCGTGCGCGGCCGGTCTCGGCGTGGGCGCGTTGGCGTACGGCGTCATGACCAGGCCGCAGCAGACGATCTCCGACTTCTACCTCGAGAAGTCGGTCCCGGAGGGCGGGGGCTCGAACGTGGTCAACGTCATCCTCGTCGACTTCCGCGGGTTCGACACGATGGGCGAGATCGCGGTGCTGATGGTCGCGGCGATAGGCATCGTGGTGATGCTCCAGGGCCGGCGCCCCGTCCGCCCGAACGACGTGCGGCCGCTCATCGAGGAGCGCTTCCCCGTCATGCTCACGACGACCACGCGGCCGATGATGGCGCTGATCCTCGTCATCGCGTTCTACATCTTCATGCGCGGCCACAACCTGCCGGGGGGCGGGTTCATCGCGGGGCTCGTCGCCTCGGTCGCGCTCATCATCCAGTTCCTCGCCAGCGGCAAGACGTGGACGAACAAGCGTCTCACCGTCGACTTCGCGCGGATGGGGGCCCTGGGCGTCATCATCGCCGTCTGCACCGGGCTGGCGGCCTTCCTGTTCGAGAAGCCGTTCCTCAAGGGCGGGCTCGCGCACGTCCACGTCCCGGGGATCGGTGAGATCCACCTGGCCAGCGCGATGTCGTTCGACCTGGGCGTCTTCATGGTGGTCGTCGGCGCGCTGCTCATCATCATCAAGCGACTCAGCGAGTACCATGGCGGCGACGACGACGAGGTCGAATCGATGAAGGACCGACGATGATCAATTACCAGATTCTCCTCGCGTCGAGCATCGGCGTGTTGGTCGCCGCCGGCATCTACTTGATGCTGCGCGCGCGCACGTTCCCGGTGGTCCTGGGGCTCGCCATGCTCGGCTACGCGGTGAACCTGTTCCTCTTCGGGATGGGTCGCCTCGAGATCGGCACCCCGCCCATCATCCAGGACGGGGTCACGAGCTACGTCGACCCGCTCCCCCAGGCGCTCGTCCTCACCGCCATCGTCATCGGCTTCGGCATGACGGCGTTCGCGGTCACGCTCGCGGTCAAGGGCTTCGTCATCTCCGGGAACGACCACATCGACGGTGAGATCCCCAGGACCGAGAGCGGGGGGGACACAGAATGAACCACTTCATGGTGTTCACCGTCGTCATCCCGATGCTGACCGCGATGGTCTGCCTGCTCTTCGGGCGAGACAACCTGGCGATCAAGCGAGGCGTCGGCCTGGCCGGCGTCCTCGCGACGCTCGGCGCCGCGCTCTACATGTTCGGCGTCGCCTTCGACGGCGCGATGGTCGTGTACTCGATGGGCGGCTGGCAGGCCCCCTTCGGCATCGTCTTCGTGCTCGATCGGCTCTCGGGCTCGATGGTGCTCTTGACCAACGTCCTCGCGCTCTTCGCGTACCTGTACGCCATCAACGGGTCGGACAAGGGGCCCTACTTCCACTTCCTGTTCCTGATGCAGATCACGGGCGTGAACGGCGCGTTCCTCACGGGGGACATGTTCAACCTGTTCGTGTTCTTCGAGATCATGCTGCTCACCGCGTACGTCCTGGCGATCTACGGGAGCGGGGCCGAGCGCGTGAAGTACGGCACCCGGTACGTCTTCCTGAACATGATCGGGTCGGCCATCTTCCTGATCGCCGTCGGCGTGTTGTACGGCGTCACGGGGACGCTCAACATGGCGGACATGGCGGTGAAGGCCGCGGCCGTCGGGTCCCAGGACGCGATGCTCTTGCGGTCGGGCAGCTACCTGCTCGTGACGGTCTTCGCGATCAAGGCGGCGCTCTTCCCGCTCTACTTCTGGCTGCCGGGCACCTACTCCGTGGCGGCGGCGCCCGTCGCCGCGATCTTCGCGATCATGACCAAGGTCGGGGTCTACGCGATCCTCCGCAGCACGACTCTGATCTGGGGGGCGGACGCGGGGTTCGTCACGGGCCTCGTCGTGCCCTACCTCTTGCCCCTGGCGCTCGTCACGCTCGCGCTCGGGGTCGTGGGCGCCCTGGCGGCGACGCGCCTTCGGGCGTTGATCGCCTACCTCATCATCGCCTCGGTCGGCACGATCCTCACCGGGATCGGGCTGTACACGGCCGACGGGATCTCGGGGGCGCTCTTCTACATGGCCCACTCGACGCTGATCTCGGCGGGCATGTTCCTCATCGCGGACCTCGTCCGCGAGCAGCGGGGCGCGGCGTTCGGCGACCGGCTCGACCATGGCCCGGCCGTGCGCCAGCCCGTGCTCATCGGGATGCTCTTCTTCATCGGCGCCATCGTGATGGCGGGGCTCCCGCCGGTGACCGGGTTCATCGGCAAGGTGCTCATCCTGGAGGCCGCCATCGATTCGAGTTGGACCATGTGGCTCTGGAGCGTCTTCCTTGCCGCCAGCTTCTTCACCCTCATGGCGGTAAGCCGGGCGGGCACGGTGCTCTTCTGGAAGTCGCAGGGTGAGCCGTCGGAGGACGCGCCCGACGTCGGCCTCCGGCTGATCCCGATCGCGGGTGTCTTCTCGTGCGTGCTGGCGATGACGATCTTCGCCGGCCCCATCGTCGCGTTCACGGACGCCACGGCGGCTCAGCTCCTGGACAAGACCCAGTACATCACGGCCGTCCTCGGGGGAGCGAGATGAAGAAGCTGTTTCCCAAACCGATCCTGAGCGTGCTCTTGCTCGTGACCTGGTGCCTGGCGCAGATGTCGATCAGCCCCGGCAACCTGATCATGGGCGCCCTGCTCGGGCTCTTCGTGCCGCTCTATACGAACCGCTTCTGGCCGAACGCCCCGAAGGTTCAGAAGTTCGGCGCGCTCTTCAAGTACATCGCCGTCTTCCTCTACGACGTGGTCGTCGCCAACCTACAGGTCGCGTGGTGGATCCTGCTGCCGCAGCGCAAGCTCAGGCCGCGGTTCATCTTCATCCCGCTCACGGTGGACCACCCGTTCGTCATCACGGTCTTCGCGTCGACGATCTCGCTCACGCCGGGGACCGTCTCGGCGCACGTGAGCGGAGACCGCAAGATGCTGATCGTGCACAGCCTGAACTGCGCAGACGACGCCGCGTTGGTCGACGAGATCAAGCGCCGTTACGAGGAGCCGCTGATGGAGATTTTCGGATGATACTGCACACCGCGATACTCATCACGATGGGGCTCATCTCGTTCTCGATCCTCTTGAACCTCTACCGCATGGCGGAGGGTCCTCGGACGCTCGACCGCGTCGTCGGGCTCGACACGATGTACATCAACGCGATCGCGATGATCGTCTTGATGGGCATGTATGCCGACACCGACCTCTACTTCGAGGCGGCGATGCTCATCGCCATGATGGGCTTCGTCGGGACGGTGGCCCTGAGTAAATATTTCCTCCGCGGTGACATCATCGAATAGGTGAAGGACACGATGCCCACGTACCTCGAATACATACTCGCGGTCCTGCTGATCGCCGGAGGGGTCTTCGCGTTCATCGGCTCCTTCGGCCTCGCGAAGCTCGACGACTTCTACATGCGCCTGCACGGCCCCACGAAGGCGACGACGCTCGGCCTCGGGTGCATCCTCGCGGCGTCGTCGATCTACTTCAGCGTCACGCGCGACGGGATCTCTCTGCACGAGGTGCTGATCTCCGCGTTCCTGTTCATCACGGCGCCCGTGAGCGCGCACCTGTTGTCCAAGACGGCGCTCGCGAAGGGCTTCGAGTCGTCGAGCGACCAGGAGGACCCGCTCGACCACCCGATGAACGTCGCCACGGAGCAGGCGTACGACTTCACGGGGATCGACGACCTGACAGACGATCCTACCGAGGGGTACGAGCGCGAGATGGAGGCCGAAGAGGCCGCGACGGCGGCGGCGGCTCGGCAAGAAGCCGAGCGCGCGGGCGGTGGGGCGGAGGAGGAGTAGCTCGAGGCTGCCGCTCCCGCGCTGCTGGCCTCGGCGTGAGGTGGTGCACGACCTCGTACGGGGGATTCCCCCGCGCTGCTGGCCTCGGCGTGAGGTGGTGCACGACCTCGTACGGGAGATTCCCCCCGCGCTGCTGGCCTCGCGGCCATCGCGCTGCCCCCCGAGCGGGGGG
>CAJXPN010000114.1 GCA_913058025.1 uncultured Myxococcales bacterium
GCCCACTTCCTGCGCTCCTCGAGGTTGGGCACCTCGGCGAGCGCCGTGTCCGCCTCCCACTCGGCGATGTCCTCGCGCTCCTGGCGAGCGGTCTCGAGCCAGTCAGGGGAGGTCGTCACGACGTGGAGGGCGGCGCGGATGGTGCGAATCTCAGCCTCGAGCGAGAGCGTCGAGAAGCCGAGGCGGCGGCAGCGCTTCCACTCGCGCTCCAGGCGGCGGCGAATGCTGGCGAGGACGTGCGCGTCGCCGTTGGCCTCGAGCACCTCACCGAACACGCGGTCGGGGTGGGCGCCGGCGTAGGCGGCGTTCTCGGCGGCGCGGTCGCGGCGGCTCAGCTCCTCGACCTCGAGCTGGCACTCGTGGAGCATGGCGCGGCAGGCGTCCAGGCGCTCCTCAATCTGCGCGATCTGGGGCTCGGGGCGGCCCGCGCTCGTGGCCCAGACGAGCTGGTCCTCGACGGTGGCGTAGTGCTCGCGGGCCGTGTCGAGGTTGGCCTCGGCGATGAGGCGCAGCGTGGCGCGGTCCTCGAGGGGGTTGGTGGGGCTGACGCTGGCGGTCGTCTGCGTGTTCATCACATGCTCTCTTGGTTCGTGTGGCGCTACATTGCGTCACTGAGAGAACTATGGTGCACGTGATGACTCTGGTCAAGGAAGAAAGTTCCATCTCATGAAACATCTTGCCATGAGAGGGTAGGTTGCATAGTTTGAAGGTGCACCGCGTTGTGCAACGTTCCACCCAGTGATACAGGAGCCCTGATGTCAGCCGCACCGATCCCGTACAGCACGGAGCCACAGTTGAGTTCGAGCAAAGTTGACGAATGGATGAGTGCCATCGGCCGAGAGCTGAGCGCGATCCGAGAAGAAAAGGCGATCAGCCAGAAGGACATGGCGCTCGCGCTCGATGTCAGCCGGTCCACCCTGATCCGCCTTGAGTCGGGCGAAAGCCCCAACATGCCCAAGTACATCGAGTACGCGCTCGAGTTGGGCGTCAACCCTGCCGTCCTGGTCGCCCGCGCGAATGGGGTCCTCAAGGCTCGTAGGATTGACCTGTCTAGCATCGAGTGAATCCGCCCAACGCGTGACCTCTGGGTAACGCTGGGCCGGGACGCATGAGCACCTGACCGCCTGAGCAACTCGGGCGTCAGGTGTTTTTTGGCATACCAGCGTGTATCATGAGGTGGTATAAAGTAGCCTGAAGTGGCAAGATGTGTCATGAAGTGGCTCGATGAGGTGTGAGATGGAACTTGAGCAGTACCTGGAAGCCGTGGTGAGCCACGGGACCATGCCAGCCGCAGTCGAGCGCATGACGCTCGTCGCGCTGACGCACGCCCACGTCGACAGCGGTCGCGCGGTTCTCGAAGACCCTGGCGCACTCGAAGCGCGCGCAGGTGTTCGCTTCGGAGATGTGTGGAGGGGGCTCAAGGCGGCCGAGCAGCTCGGCTACGCATCGGGCGTGCACTTCGACCAGGACGCGACTCGCCTCGAGTGGGCGCTGTCGGTGCCTGGGTAGCAAGAAAAGCGAGAGGCACCCCCAAACCGCCAGGCGGGGGTGCCTCTCATTCACCGTAAGTGAGGGAGAATCATGACAGTACAGCATCAAGACCGTCAACCGCCGAATGAGCGCGCCGCCTACCCAGGCGCGCTGCTCTACATCAAGCACATCACCGAGACGGTCGCCGAGGGCGACCTGGACGCCTACGACGTGGCCATCCTGACCGCGCTCGCCGTGCAGTTCGCTGACTGGGACACGGGACGCAACGCGCGCCCGTCGCTCGCCACGCTCGCCGCCGCCGCCGGGACGTCACGCGCAGTGGCCAAGAGGCGCCTCAAGAAGCTCGAGCAGTTCGGGTGGCTCAACCGCGAGGAGAGGGAACGCAGGCCGAGCGTCATCACCCTCAGCACGGGTCGGAGCGAACCTAGGGTCACAGCGACCCCAGGTCAGACCGACCCCACCCTAGGGTCGGAGCGACCCCACCTAGGGTCACAGCGACCCGGGGGTAGGGTCGGAGCGACCCCCGACCTACTCCAAGAACCTACTCCAGAGAACTACTCCAAGAACCAAGAAGAGAGCGGAGGGGTTCCAACGGTGGTGCCTCGCGCGAGCGCGGCGCCCGAGCGCGAGGCCGAGCCTGCGCCCCCTCTCAGATTCGATGGGGATGTCGAAGAGTGGGGCGCCACGCCGCCACCCGACGAGGCGATGCGGCTGGCACGCGGTCTGGTCCAGTACCTTGAGGCGACGTACCTCGAGACCGGACACCGCTCCACTGACCTCGCGCAGCTCCTCGCCGCTCTTCTAGGCTCCGAGCGCTGGGACGCAGACAGCATCCGGGCAGAGGTCAAGAGGTCGCTGCCCGCCGTTCGTGGCCGCTTCCGTGGCCGAGAGAGCCGCGCGGTCTCCGCCCTGCTCGGAGACATGGCCGAGGCAGGCTACGGCACCAGGCCGGGACGCTCACCCGAGCAGCGCCCCGCGAACACCATCGCCGGTTCGGCGTCGGTGCTCGCCTTCCTCCAGGAGGCTCAGGACGAGTGCGAGGCCCGTGACGCGCTCCTCTACAGCCAGGGGGTGGCGTGATGACTCACTCACGAACCCCCGAGACCGCCGCCGAACTCGCCGAGCTGCCGGACTTCGTCGACCGCGCGATGCCCGACCACATCGGCGAGCACGCCCCTGACCCCATCTGCCCGGGCTGTGGTCAGGTGAGGGAGACGGTGCGGCGCGCGTCGGGTCGCTACATCGTCATCGACTGCGAGCCGTGCACGGCGGTGGACGCCGAGGCCAAGCTCGTCGGGTGGAAGCTCTCCGCGCTCGAGACGTGGCGGACCTCGCCGCGCCTCGACATCGGCGACACCCACTGGACCCGGCGCGGCGTGGAGCTGATCCCGTGCCTCGAGGACGTGCTCGAGCGCGGCCGCCCCGACCGGTGCGCGGCGTACCTGTACGGCAGGCCGGGGACCGGGAAGAGCCAGCAAGCGTGCGAGCTGATCCGCGCCTACATGGCCCGGCGCCTGGAGCGCTACGCGCCGTTCGACGCCGACCGGTTCGGCTGGGAGGCGCCGCCGCTGCCCAACGCGGTGCGCGTGAGCGAGCCGGGGATGCTGCGCAGCCTGCGACCGAATGGGGGCGCCGAGCTCGAGCGCTACACCGAGGCCGACCTGCTCGTCATCGACGACCTCGGAGTCGCCAAGACGAGCGAGTGGGCCGCCGAGAAGATCTGGGAGGTGCTCGACGCGAGGTGGTCCAAGAGCCGCCGGACCGTCATCACCTCGAACGTGACGCCGGCCGCGCTCATGGCCGACCCGTCCAACGGCTACGACGAGCGCATCCTGCGGCGCCTCTTCGACATGTGCGGGGGGTACGCCGCCAAGCACGACAAGACGCTCGCCTGGGTCCACATGAAGCACAGCTACAGTTTTGAAGGGGGTCAGCGATGAGGAGCAAGAACTGCCCGTCGTGTGAGGGGACCGGGAGCGTGGGGGTCGTCACCGTCGACTATCCAGGCGCGCCGGTGGTCCCGGTGAAGTGCAAGGGGTGCTCGGGCTATGGGTCTATCTACCCACACGAGGCGCTGGCCTACATGACTGCGTTGCGGGGGTCGATCGGCAAGCGCGATGCGTCGAGGGCGCTGGGCTGGAAGAGTTGGATGTGGGCCGACATCGAGCGCGGCGCGCGGCCGATTGCCCACCTGCTCATGTATCGGTACGGCAGCGAGCGGCCCGGCTGGCCGTCGGTGCGCGCGGCGTTGGCGGTCTGGAGGGGTCGGCCTCGGGTGCTCGTGGGGGTGGCGTCATGACCCCGGACGGCTCTTACGACTGGTGCGAGATCGACGAGGGGGAGGTCGAGGTGCTCGAGCGCGGCGAGCGGGTGACACTCCTCGCGCCGTCGACGACGTGCGCGGTGGGCGACGAGCTCCGCGTCCACCGCAACGGGCGGTCGTGGTCGGTGCGCGTGGTTCGGGTGGACCCATGGGTCCGGTCGAGAGACTGGGTGGTGGTGCGGCATGGGTAGGCGGGCGGCGCGGCGAGACCGCAATGAGCCGGAGATCATCGCCGCGCTCGAGGCCGTGGGTGCCAGTGTCCAGCCCCTCGAGGCTGGCGGCGGCGGTGTGCCTGACCTCGTCGTGGGCTTTCGGGAGGTGAACTACCTGCTCGAGGTGAAGGCGCCCACGGGAGACCTCACGCCAGCGCAGAAGAGGTGGCACCCGTCCTGGAGGGGTCAGGTGTGCGTGGTGAGGACGGTCGAGGAGGCGTGGGCAGCGATCGGCGCGGAGGTGTCGCCATGACGGGTGTGGAGGTCGAAGCGCTCAAGCTCGCCGACCTGCTCGACGGGCGCGCGGTCTACATCCGCCTCTCGGAGGCGGTGGAGTCGGGGGTGCGCCTGGTCGTGACGAGTGGGCAGGAGTCGGTGGCGGTGGAGTCGTGTGCGGTGAGCGAGGGGGTCGACGTCACGGGGCGTCGGCCGACGCTGGTGCGGATGGTGGGAGGTGTGCGGTGACTGCAAGAAATAACAGATCGAGGCGCGACTGGTCGAAGCGCATGGCGAAGCGGCTGAAGAAGCAGCGCATCGTGCGTGAGCGTCAGGAGATGGAGCGCCTGCGGGCGAGGATGAAGGAGGCTGTCAATGAGTAGGGTGGAGGATCGATACGCTGGCGCTCTGGCCGCCGCCAACGTCTACGTCGAGTGTGAGCCGCAGGTGCGTGCTCAGTGCCTCTCGCGCACCCTTGAGTCGTACGTGCTCACACGGATGTGCACCGTCACGCTCGGGCTGCAAGGAGGCTCGCTACGGCTTCCATGTCATGCACTCGACCACCACCTCTCTGAGCGTGATGGTGTTTCCTCGATGCTCCACGGACGCTTTGTCGACGCACCTGAGACAGTGTGGGCCTCCTATGGGTCCACCGCCGCCGTTGGCCGCGCACGTGGCGTACTTCTCGTTCTCGCACGCCTCATCCCACGCCTCGAGGTGTTCGCCCGACAGGTCGCGCATCGGGCAGTCGCTGACGGTGACTTCAGGCCCGGAAGGCTCAGGCTTTTCGCAGCCGGCCAGGAGCGTGAGCGCGGTCAGCAGGATCAGCGGTCGGTTCATGGTCCCTCCTGTTCAATACGGCCCGCCGGATCTACCACCGGCACGTTTCGCCGTCGAGTTGAGGGGGTGGCTGCATGACCTACACGATCAGCCCAACTGCCCTCATGATCCTCGATGAAGGTGCGCCCGTGAAGGTGAAGGGGGTCCGCATGACCGTAGGGCCTGGGCACTATCTGTGGGCCGTCTGTGGACGAGAGGCGCGACGAGTGCGAGTCGTCGAGGTCGGTGGTGGTGGGCATAAGCCGAGGTGGGCGCGAGTGGAGGTGCCGGATGAGTGAGTGTCAGGACAGGCGCAGCGCGCCGGCGCTCGTGACGCTGAGCGTGGGCGGGAGCATGACCGTGGGCGCGCTCGTGCTCGAACTCGTCGCCGTGCGCGATGGTCAGGCGGCGTTGCGCGCGGGCGGCGGCCTGGTGTTGCTCGGGTGGCCGGGCGACGAGATGACGTTGGCCGGGGTGACGCTCAAGATCAAGAGGGTGCAGCCCTCGAGGGCGACAGTCTGTGTGGAGGGTCCCGAGAGGGTGAGGAGGGTGTGATGAGAGAGCTGACGCTCAAGCAGCGGCTGTTCGTGGAGGCGTTCGTCGGCGAGGCTGAGGGGATCGCGACGCGCGCGGCGGTCATCGCGGGGTACTCCTCGACCTACGGGTGCAAGCTCCTCAAGCTCGAGCACATCCAGGCGGCGATCGGCGAGGAGGCCGAGGAGCTCGACGAGAGGCTCGCGCTCACCCGCGACCGCATCCACGAGTTGTGGATGATGATCGCCGAGGACGAGGGCGAGAGCACGAAGGACAGGCTGGCCGCGCTGCGTGACGCGGCGCGCGCGCAGGGGATGTTCCTCGACCGTGTCGAGCTCTCGGGTGAAGTCGAGGTGCCGGTGCGGGTGGTGCTTCCGAGCAACGGGCGTGAGCGTGACTGAGGTCCTCGGAGCGCAGCCGGGGCCTCAGGATGCGTTCCTGTCGTGCTCGGCGGACATCGCGCTCTACGGCGGGAGCGCCGGAGGCGGGAAGAGCTTTGCGCTCCTGCTCGACCCGCTGCGCGGCGTGAGCGACCCGCACTACCGCGCCGTCTTCTTCAGGCGCTCGGTCCCCAACCTCACCAACGAGGGCGGCCTGTGGGAAGAGGCGCGCGCCATGTATGAGCCTCTCGGCGGCGCGCCCAGGCTCGCCGCGCCGATGCGCATCGCGTGGCCGAGCGGCGCGAGCTTCACCTTCACGCACATGCAGCACGAGAAGACCAAGCTCGACCACAAGGGCGGGCAGTACACGTGGATCGGCTTCGACGAGCTCACCGAGTTCGAGGAGACGCAGTTCTGGTATCTGCTCAGCCGCGCGCGCTCACCGGGCTCGAGGTTCAGGCCGTGCATGAGGGCGACCACGAACCCCGACTCGGCGAGCTGGGTGCGCAACCTCATCGACTGGTGGATAGGCGACGACGGCCTGGCCATCCCCGAACGCTCCGGCGTCATCCGCTGGATGAAGCGGTCGGGCGACGCCATCGAGTGGTTCGAAGATGAGGTCGAGGGCGCGCTCTCGTTCACGTTCATCCGCGCGTCCCTCGAGGACAACCCTGCGCTGCTCGAGGCCGACCCCGAGTACGCGCAGCGCCTCGACATGCTCGACCGCGTCGAGCGCGAGCGCCTTCGGGTGGGCAACTGGAACGTGAGCTACGCCAAGGGGATGTTCGCCGACCACCGCATCCGCTGCGTGCGACCCGACCAGGTCCCCGAGGGGCTGGTGGTCAAGCGCTACTGGGACCTCGCCAACACCGAGGTGAGCAGCAAGAACCCCAACCCCGACTGGACGGCGGGCGTGCTCGGCGGGCTCCACGTCGACGAGGACGAGGGCGAGACGCTCTACCTCTACGACTGCGCGGCGCGGCGCATCAGCGGCGCGGCGAAGCGGGCATGGATGCGCGCGGTGGCCGAGGCCGACGAGCTCGAGCACGGCGACGTCGAGATCGGCATCGAGCGGGAGGGGGGCGCCACGGGGAGCGAGGCCGCCGACGACTACGTCACCACCCATCTCGCCGGGTACCACGTGACCATCGACAACCCCACCGGCGACAAGGTCGCGCGCGCGGCGCGGTGGCTCGGCCTGGCCGAGCGTGGGCGCGTGGTCGTCGTCGGCGACGCGTCGGGGCAGTGGCCGGAGTGGTGGCCTGCGTACAAGGCCGACTGCGAGGCGTTCCCGCACGGGAAGCGGGACCGCATGGACGGGACGAGCGGGCTCTACAAGCTGTGCAAGACGCCGCCGATCTGGTTCCTGTGACTACATGACGCGGCAGAGGGACACCGCCCCCGTGGCGGTCTGCGCGTTGCCGAACTTGCGCGTCTTGGCGTCGACGCCGCGCGTAAAGTCCGACAGGCACCTCATGCAGTTCATGACCTCAAGCGGCCCCATCTTCGACTCTTCGGGGATGTCGCGGCACCAAGCCTTGCGTCCTGCGGGCGACAGCTTTTTCCACCCGCCTACCGTGAGCGTTTTGCGCTCCTCGAGGCATTCGGTGATCTTGGGCAGCGCCTGCTTCTTGCGGTTCGAGCCTTTGCGAGCCAGCGACTTTCCGCAGTCGATGCATGGCGCTGGGTCGAGCATCTTCGGAAAAACCAAGCCGCACCAGGCTGCGCGTTCCGCG
Organism: uncultured Myxococcales bacterium; assembly: GCA_913058025.1. GTDB lineage: Bacteria > Myxococcota_A > Bradymonadia > Bradymonadales > Bradymonadaceae > CAJXPN01. The sequence goes on from CAJXPN010000114.1 coordinate 7,712, forward strand.
TCTTTTTCTTTCTTGAACTCGCCCAGCGTGAACTGAGAAAGCTCGACCCACATGGCGGTGTCGTCAGCCGCTGCCGCCACCTGGAACCGCGCTGCGCTGATGGCGACCCGGGGGTTGGCTGGCGTCTTGGCGGCCGCAACCTCTTTGGCCTTGGGCGCAGGCTTGTCGCAGGCGAGCACCAGGCTCGACACGAGCGCGAGCGCGACGCCCGCCATTCTCTGCTTGACTTCCACTTGACTCCCTCCCTGCGCGTCTCTATGGTGGACGCATAACACGAGTGTGCACGACGCCGCTCCTCTTCACAGAGGGCGGCTTTGTCTGTTCTTGCGAGCATAAAATCATGGTTCGGATTCGGCGGGGGTGGTCACACCATCCCTGACGACGAGGCCATGGCGCTCGCGGTGAAGCAGGCTCCCAGGAAAACGCCGCCGAGGCGCGGGGACGCCGAGCTCCTGCGGCTCGTGATGAGCACGCCGGAGTTCACGCGTGTCGCGCTGCGGGTCGCCGAGTCCTTCTCCAACATCGAGTTCTACGCGGTCGAGGCCAGCGGCGCAAACGCGCGCGGCCTTACCGACGTGCTCGAGCGCCCCAACTCGCACCTGAGTGGGCGCGCCGTCCGCTACCTCGAGCAACTCTACATGGACACGCTCGGCGAGTCCTTCGCGGTCGTCTCCGTCGAGGGCCGTCGCGTGAGCTACCTCCCTGTGCCGCCCACGTGGGTGCAGGTCGAGACGGGCTCCGAGCTCCCCTACATCATCAGCCTCGGGTCGCAGCAGTACCGGTTCGGCGAGGACGAGGTCGTCTGGTACAAGCGCCCGAACCCGCTCGACCCCTACGGTCGCGGGCTCGGCCTGGGGCGCGCCGCCGCCGACGAGGTCGAGACGATCGAGTACGCGGCCAAGCACGCCAAGTCCTACTTCTACAACGACGCAACGCCGCCGCTCATCTTCAGCGCGAACGGGCTCACTGAACCGCAGGCCAAGGGCGCCAAGGAAGCCTACGAGTCCAAGCACCGGGGCTTCAGCAAGGCGCACAAGGCCGCGTTCATGTCGGGCGACTGGAAGGTCCACCGTCTCGGCGACAGCGCGCCGGCTTCGGGAGTCACCGAGCTGCGCCAGTACCTCGCCGACGTCGTCCGCTCCCTCTACCTGTCTCTTATACACATCTGACGCTGCCGACGATCTACTCTGTGTAGA
>CAJXPN010000115.1 GCA_913058025.1 uncultured Myxococcales bacterium
GCCCCCAGCCCCTCACACCCCGTAGATGATGTTCCTGGTCTCGGACTCCGCGCAGAACGCGCGCAGCCCGGGGACCAGCGCTCTGGGCGCCACGAACTTCCGATCCTTGAAGCACTTGTACGCGTACTGCGAGCGCGCCGCGGCGTAGCCCGCGCGCGCCTGCGCCGAGAGCTTGTCGGCGAGCAGGTCGTCGAGCGGGTCGTTGTCCTTATCCTCGGCGACGTCGTCGGCGACCATGTCCAGCGCGAACATCGCCACGAACGCCCCCGGCGCCTCGAGCATCGGCTTGAGCGGCTGGGGCGCGTGCTCGGGCGAGAAGTAGAACGGGCCGACGGTGCCCTTGGCCACGCGCTCGACCTGTAGGTGCCCGAACGCCGCGAGCTTGATGAACGTGAACTCGGCGTCCAGCGCCGTGAACTTGTAGATCAACGACTGGAACTCCTCGGTGTGTTGGGCGGTCTCGTCGTCCAGGTTCACCACGTCCTTCGACCACGCCGACGACGTCTGCGACAGGTCGATCGCGTACCGCACGAAGAGCCCCGACGCGTCCAGCTTGTCCAACACCACGTGGAACCACGCCGTGCGCGTCTGGGGGTCCACGCGACGCAGCGCCACGCTCATCTCCCCGAGCGGCGCCAGCGGCCGGTCCAGCAGGTCCATGTAGTAGTCGTGCTTGGAGAGCTGGCGAGCGTGGATGCCATCGCCCGACCGCTGGGCCTTCTCGGCGAGGAGCTCGCGGTCGCCGAGCTGCCTGAGCTGGTCTCCCGAGATCCTCACGTCCGTCTGCACGCGCGTGAACTCCTTGTAGGTCGGCAGCCCGCTCATCACGTTGCGCTCCACCCCGTCGTACAGCCCTCGGTGGGTCCGGGGCGCGAGCGCCTCGACGTGCGCCCTCAGCGCGCGCGCGTCCGGGTAGTACAGGTTCAGCCGCGCTGCGCGGATCGCGCCCGAGAGCGCGCGCACGTACGCCACCTCGTCCTCGCCCGTGAGCAGCTCGGACTGGATCTTCGAGCCCTTGATGAGCTCGGACTCGTCGATGAACGGGTTGGACATGTCGTCAGCTCTCCTGCTCGGCCTCGACGTGGACCTCCACGCCGGCCACCGCGTCCTCGCCCGTGTCGAGCACCACGCCCGCCGACTCCGCGGCCGCGTGCTCGGCCGCCGCGTTCTCGATCTGGCGCGCGAGCGCCGTCGACACCGCGTCCGCGATCTGCATGTCGTCGTAGATCTCGTTGACGGCCAGGTTCGCCACGAGCACCTGCTCGGTCTCCGAGTCGTAGAGCTCGAGCTCGTCGACCATGTCGTCCACGTTCTCCCTGAAGTACGCCTGCGTCTCCGAGACGAACCGCGTCGTGTAGTTGACCGACTCGGTCATCGCCTCGAGCGACCTCTTGAGCTCCAGCATCACCATCGACGCGTCCGCCGCCGCGCCGATCGCCTGGATCTGCCCCGCGATCAGGTCCAGCTTCTCCCCCGCGATCGTCACGTACGTCGAGATGTCCGACTGGAGCTGCGCGATCGTGCGCGCGAGCATCCTCGTGTTCTCCTGGAGCCTGGCCAGGCGGTCCTCGGCGGTCCCGAACAGCTTGAGCAGCGCCGAGTGCTCGGCCAGCGCGCGCCGGATGCGGTCGAGCTCGGCCTGGAACTCCCTGGCCTCGAGCGATCCCGGCTGCGCCAACGCCAGCGTCCCCTCGAGCTCCCCGCGCCGCTCGTCCAGCGTCAGCACGTTCGACGCCGCGTCCCGCTCGTTCCTCGCGTACTCGATGATCTTGCGGTTCAGCCGCTCGATCTCGTCGTAGAGGTCCGACTTCGCCACGTCGAGGCGGTCCGAGAACTCCGCCGCCTCCTTAACCCGCATCGCGCTCATCTCGTACTGGCGCCGCAGCAACTCCTCGATCGACTGCCTCGTGGCCAGCCGATCCTTGAACCCCGGCAGCTTCGAGATCATCTTCTTGAAGAAGCCCTTCTCCTCACGCTGGGCGTGGAGCTGCTGCGAGATCTCGCGCAGCTTGTCGATCTCGTCGGTCAGCGCCCCCTGGAGCTCCCCGTTGCGCGAACGCAGCGCGTTCAGCTCGTCGACCTTGTGGTCGAGCCTCCCCCGCTCCGACTGGATCGACTCCTCCAACGAGCGCACCGAGATCCCCTCTCCCGAGTAGGACTCGTGCGCGACCAACAGCTCTTCAATCTTGACGCCCAACTCGATCGACCTCCCATCGCGCGCGCACGCGCAAACTCTCCTGCGGCAGTCCGCGGAGTCTAACACCTCCAGATCGGCTCTGGCTACGCGTCGTGTGGGAGGGCAGGGCTGTGTGGGTGCGTTCGAGAGGGCGGAGAGTGTGGTGCGGGGCAGTAGCCCCCGCCGCGCTGCGCGCTTGGCGCCCCTCGCGTGTCGTGATGGAGGGTGGTGGAAACGCGGCTGCCCTCCCCGCCGCCGCGCTGCGCGCTTGGCGTTCCCCGCTGGGGAACTGAGTAACGGTGGCTGTTCTTGCGGGGAGGTGCGCGTGGGCGCGCTGTGCGGAGGTTCTGGGAGGTGCAAGAGGCGCTGGGAGCTCCCGTGGGCCACCCAGGGCTCTTCCTGTCCAGCCAAGGCACTAGTACATCCGTGTGCTCCTCGGAGCCCCGTAGAAGGCCGCGCAGACGGCAAGGCTCACGAGACACTCCCACGCGAACCACCAACCACGATTCCTGCACGTTACTCAGTTCCCCAGCGGGGAACGCCAAGCCCGAAGGGCGGCGGGGTTTTCTGCCCCGAAACGAACTCCCCGCCCACACGAACGCACCCAATCTGCCCCACACTGCACTCCACGCCAGACTCGAACGCTCCTCGTGAGAGCCCGAAGCCCGCCCCCGCACGCTCGACAAGCCGAGGGCTTGTCGTTTACAACCACGCGTTGCCAAATCGGCGCCGCGTGACGACAGCTCACCACACACATGTGACCTCGTTCACGCGGCGTGCACTGCGAAGGAGCGCCCGTCACCATGCGTCACGACCACAACCGTCTTCTCCTCATCCTCGCCTCCGCCACGCTCATCACGAGCGCGGCGTGTGAGCGCGACCGCGGGACACCCGTCAAGCAGGTCGACCTCGGCGACTCCAAGAAGACCAAGACCGCCGACACATCGGACACCCAGAAGGTGAGCAAGGCAGGCTGCGCAGAGCGCGCCGCGATGCTCGAGGCTCCGTCCATCGAGTACGGCAAGTCGGCCAAGCCCAAGGACGGCGCGTTCGTCGCCGGCGCGAACGCCCCCGCGTTCTCGTTCGCGCTCGCCGCGGACCCCGAGACGCTCGACCCCTCCAAGATGTCCGGCGCGCCCGAAGGCCGCGTCGCGTTCAACATCTTCGAGGGCCTGCTCATGCCAGGGCCGACGACCGAAGGGCTCGACGACCTCGCCAACGTGGTCGTCCCCGGCGTCGCCGAGTCCTACTCGGTCAGCGCGGACTGCAAGACCTACACGTTCAAGCTTCGCGCGGACGCGAAGTGGTCCGACGGCGCCGACGTGACCGCCTCGGACTTCGTCTACTCTTACGAGCGCATCCTCACGCCGGGCTTCGGCGCCGACTACCTCGCGATGCTCCACATCATCGAGGGAGCCAAAGCGTTCAGCTCCAAGGAGACCGAGGACTTCTCCACGGTCGGCGTGAAGGCCGTGGACGCCAAGACGCTCGAGATCAAGCTGCTCCAGCCGGTCCCGTACTTCCCCGAGCTCGTCGCGTTCTACACGTTCTTCCCGGTGCCCAGGCAGGCCATCGAGAAGCACGGAGACTCCTGGACGCGCCCCGAGAACATCGTCTCCAACGGCGCGTACACGCTCTCCGACTACAAGCTCCAGCAGCGCATCGTCTTGAAGAAGAACGAGAACTACTGGGGCAAGGCGGACGTGGCGATCCCCGAGGCGCACCTGCGCATCATCACCGACACCAACGCCGTCGTGAACGCCTACCAGGCCGGCGAGCTCCACTGGACGGGCACCGGTCTCCCCGTGGCGCAGCTCACCAGCCTCATCACCAACCCCGACTACGTGAAGGCGCCGCTCATCGGCACCTACTACTACCGCTTCAACGTCAAGGGCGACTCGCCCGTGAAGGACCTCAAGGTCCGTCAGGCGCTGTCGCTGGCCGTTGACCGCGACTCGCTCGTCAAGATCACGCTCAACGGCTTGCACTCGGTGGCCAACGGGTACACCTCGTCGGCCATCCCAGGCTACGAGTCCCCCACCAAGCTCGAGACGAACATCGCCAAGGCCAAGAAGCTCCTCGGCGAGGCTGGCTACCCCGGCGGCGAGGGCCTCTCCGACCTCACGCTCCTCTACAACACCGACGAGAACCACAAGCTCGTCGCCGAGGCAATCCAGGCCATGTGGAAGAACAACCTGGGCGTCGACGTCACGCTCGTGAACAAGGAGTGGGCGACCTACCAGCAGGACATCGACACGCTGTCCTACCAGATCGCTCGAGCGGGCTGGATCGGTGACTACAACGACCCGATGACCTTCCTCGAGATGTTCGTCTCCACCAACGGCAACAACGACACCGGCTGGGTGAGCCCCGAGTACGACACGTTCATCTCCGAGGCCGAGGTCGAGACCGACCGCGCCAAGCGCACCAAGCTCCTCCAAGACGCCGAGACGCTGCTCATCGAGAAGGGGCCCATCATGCCCATCTACTTCTACTCCACGAGCTACCTCGCTTCCCGCTTCATCGAGGGGTTCCTGCCGCACAACCGCGACATCCACCTCATCAAGTACGTCCGCCTGCTGGGGGCCAACGCCAAGTGAGCCGTTACATCTTCAAGCGGTTGATCAGCAGCATCGTCGTGCTGTTCATCATCATCACCGTCTCGCTCTGGATCACGCGTCAGGCGCCATCGAACCCTTGCCTCAAGGAGCGCGAGACGAACACCTGCGCGTGCGTCGCCGAGAACAAGCTCGATCGGCCCGTGTTCCCCATCTACACCTCGATCCCGCTCGTCGGCGCGGACTCGTGCGACCTCTGGTCGCGCAGCTCCGGCGGCGAGGTCGGCCCCGTGAAGATCCTCGGGGTGTCGCAGTGGGGGGAGACCCAGCACGCCGAGTACCTCAAGACGCTCGGGTCCGGGTCGCTGGGCAACGCGATGAAGTCCGACCGGACCGTCATCGAGATGCTCGCCTCGGGCCTCCCGTTCACGCTCCAGCTCGGCATCCAGGCGCTCATCATCGCGCTTCTCATCGGCATCCCCTCGGGGTTGCTCGCCGGCCTGAAGCAGAACCAGCCCCAGGACTACGCGCTCATGACCTTCGCGATGCTCGGCGTGAGCATCCCGAACTTCGTGCTCGGGCCATTGCTCATCTCGCTGTTCGCGCTGGAGCTGGGCTGGTTCAAGCCAGGCGGATGGAGCGGCTTCCAGGACTCGATCCTGCCCAGCATCACGCTCGGGCTCTACTACGCGGCCTACATCGCGCGCCTGACGCGCGGCGGCATGCTCGAGATCGTGCGCAAGGACTTCATCCGTACCGCGCGCGCCAAGGGGCTGACGGAGCAAACCGTCGTGATGCGGCACGCGCTCAAGGGCGCGATGCTCCCGGTCGTGAGTTACCTCGGGCCTGCGTTCGCGGCCATGCTCACCGGCTCGGTCGTCGTCGAGGAGATCTTCGGGATCCCCGGCGTCGGGCGCCACTTCGTCCTGAGCGCCATCAACCGTGATTACAACCTCGTGCTCGGCACCATCATCATGTACTCGACCGTCCTCGTGTTCCTCAATTTGGCCGTCGACATCCTCTACACGTTCCTCGACCCGCAGGTGAGCTACGATGACTGAGATGTCGAAGACCCAGAGCGAGCTCGTCGAGGGGTCGAGCCTGTGGCGCGACGCGTGGCGTCGCCTCAAGAAGAACTACGCCGCGCTCGCTGGCGCCGCCGTCGTCATCTTCATGGCGTCGTGCGCGCTCGGCTACGAGGTCCTCTCCGCCGGCGTCACCCGCTTCACCTACGACGAGCAGCACCCGTTCATCGTCCCCAAGCCGCCCGGCGCGCGCAGCGTCCCGAGGGACTACTACGTGCTCATGGAGCCCAAGGAGGCGCTGTCGTTCGAGCAGCTCGACATCGACGAGGACGGCCTCCTCGAGGCCTCAGAGATCGAGCGAGGCTACCGCCTCGTCGAGTTCTCCTTCATCGACACCGACGCCGACGGCCGCCTCAGCTTCGACGAGTACTGGGACGCGCCGCTCTCGCTGCCCGCGCCCGCGCTCGACGAGATCCCCACCTGCTCCCGATGGGAGCAGATCAGGGTCTCGATGGCCCCCATCGAGCACGCCGACATCTTCGCGTGCGACATGGACGACGAGGGGTTCCTGCCCGCGGCCAGGACCGACAAGCTCCTGAGCCTCGTCTCGCTCGGTGAGGCGAGGAACATCATGGGCCGCCTCGACAAGAACGAGGACGGCGAGCTCATCAAGTCCGAGTACGCCGGGCTCCCCGCGCCCGTGACCAACGTGCTCGGCACCGACAAGCTCGGCCGAGACCTGCTCACTCGCCTCATCTTCGGCGCGCGCATCTCGCTGGCCGTCGGCTTCATCGCCACGCTCGTGTCGTTCCTCATCGGCGTGACCTGGGGCGCGACTGCGGGCTTCTTCGGCGGCAAGGTCGACAACATCATGATGCGCATCGTCGACATCATGTACGGCCTGCCGTTCATGTTCCTCGTGATCCTCCTGATGGTCGTCTTCGGGCAGAACATCTACCTGCTCTTCGTCGCGCTCGGCGCGATCCAGTGGCTGACCATGGCGCGCATCGTGCGCGGACAGGTCATCAGCCTGAAGGGCCAGGAGTTCGTCGAGGCCGCGCGCGCCATCGGCACGCCCAGCATCTCCATCATCTTCAGGCACCTCATCCCCAACGCGCTCGGGCCGATCATCGTGTACGCCACGCTGACCGTCCCGGCCGTCATGCTTGAGGAGGCGTTCCTGTCCTTCCTCGGGCTCGGGATCCAGGCGCCGATGACCTCGTGGGGCGCCCTCGCCAGCGAGGGCCGTGACGTCATGGCGATCGCGCCCTGGCAGATCTTCTTCCCGGGCCTCGCGCTCGCCGTGACCCTCCTGTCGATGAACTTCCTGGGCGACGGTCTCCGTGACGCCCTCGATCCCCAGCTTCGCAAGGACTGACGACGATGGCGGAACAACCGCTCCTCCAGATCGAAGGGCTCCGCACGCACTTCCGCACCGACGATGGCGTGGTGCGCGCCGTGGACGGGGTCTCGTACTCCGTGGGCCGCGGCGAGTGCGTCGGCGTCGTCGGCGAGTCCGGCTCGGGCAAGTCTGTCACCCAGATCACGCTCATGGGGCTCATCCCCATGCCACCCGGCTTCATCGCCGGCGGCACGATCATGTTCGACGGCCAGGACCTCCTGAAGCTCAAGCCGCGCGAGCTGCGCAAGATACGTGGCAACCGGATCTCGATGATCTGGCAGGACCCGATGACCTCCCTCAACCCCTTCTTGAAGATCTCACGCCAGCTCATCGAGCCGCTGATGGTCCACAAGGGGCTCGACAAGGCGAGCGCGAAGCTCAAGGCCATCGAGATGCTCGAGAAGGTCGGCATCCCTGGCGCCGCGGACCGCGTCGACCAGTACCCGCACCAGTTCTCGGGCGGCATGCGCCAGCGCGTCATGATCGCCATCGCGCTTTCCTGCGAGCCGGACATCCTGATCGCCGACGAGCCGACCACCGCACTCGATGTGACCATACAGGCTCAGATCCTCTCCCTAATCAAGGCACTGCAAAAACGGCGCAATATCGCCGTCATTTTTATCAGCCACGACCTCGCCGTTGTGGCCGGCCTGGCAGACCGGGTGGCCGTGATGAAGGAAGGCAGAATCGTTGAGACAGGGCCGGTCAATGATATTTTCCAGAAACCCCGTTCAGACTATACCAGGACATTACTGGCATCGATTCCGTCGGGCAGCAAATCCCATCCGCCTCAGCCCAGCGATCAACCATTGCTGCAGATTGACCGCTTGACCACCTGCTTCGCGGATAACAGCGGAGGCTGGCTCAGCCGACAGAAAGCGGACAAAAAAGCTGTAAATGAGGTATCACTGACTATTCAGCGCGGTGAGATTCTCGGGCTGGTGGGTGAGTCCGGATCCGGCAAATCAACACTGGGCAGATCCATATTGCAGTTGGTGCCGGTGACCCGTGGCAGTGTGATATTTGATGGCACGGATCTGGTAGGCCTCCGGCAGAAACGAATGACTCCACTGCGCCGCCGGATGCAGATGATTTTTCAGGACCCCTACGCATCCCTCAACCCTCGCATGACCGTCTTTGACTGCCTCGCAGAACCGCTGCTCTACCACGGCCTGGCAACCCGAAAAACCGTCACAGCACAGGTATTGGCACTGATGGACGATGTGGGACTGGCCAGAACGGCGATTCGCAAATATCCCCACGAGTTTTCAGGGGGCCAACGGCAGCGCATCGCGATTGGCCGGGCCATTGCCACCAAACCGGAATTGATTATCGCCGATGAACCGGTTTCGGCGCTGGACGTGACGATTCAGGCGCAAATACTGGCCTTGATTCTGGCGCTGGTGGAGAAGCACAACCTGACCATGCTGTTTATTTCCCACGATCTGTCCGTAGTGCGCTATATCGCAGACCGTATCGCCGTGATGCACCGTGGCGAGCTGGTGGAAATGGCAGAAACCGAGTCGCTGTTCGTCAACCCGCAGCACGTCTACAGCCGCAAACTGCTCTCCGCAATACCAACACCGACAACAGCACAGACTTAAATAGCAAAAATCAGTCCGATAGATAGTACTCTATTGTCGATACCACCCTGACTTTCATGATGTGAGGATTATTGGTATCTCTTGGCGAGATACTGAACTGTCCCTGTGACTGTCTCTTATACACATCTCCGAGCCCACG
>CAJXPN010000116.1 GCA_913058025.1 uncultured Myxococcales bacterium
GGCATCATCCACGCCGTCGTCCCCGCCGACGAGCTCATGACCGCCGCCCGCGCCTACATCCTCGACGGCGGCTCGTCCACCCAGCCCTGGGACGAGCGCAAGTTCAGGCTCCCCGGCGGCCCCATCCAGTCCCCCAAGGGCTACGAGACCTTCGTCGGCGGCGCGGCCATGCTCCAGCGCGAGACCTGGGGCGTCTACCCGGCCCCCAAGGCCATCATGAACTGCGTCTACCACGGCCTCCAGCTCCCCATCGAGAAGGGCCTGCTCATCGAGGCCCGCGAGTTCACCGCGCTCGCCCAGGGTGACGTCTCCCAGAACATGATCCGCACCCTGTTCTTCGGCATCAACGCCGCGAACAAGCTCGCCACGCGCCCCGAGGGCGTCGACACCCAGTCTTACTCCAAGATCGGCGTCCTCGGCGCCGGCATGATGGGCGCCGGGCTCGCCTACCAGGCCGCGCTGTCCGGCCTCGACGTCGTCCTCATCGACCGTGACCAGGAGGCCGCCGACCGCGGCAAGGCCCACGCCGAGGCCATCGTCGCCAAGCGCGTCTCCCGCGGCCGCTCCACCCAGGAGGCCGCCGACACCCTCCTCGCCCGCATCACCGCTACCACCGACTACGCACACCTCGACGGCGCCGAGCTCGTCATCGAGGCCGTCTTCGAGGACCGCGCCATCAAGGCCGACGTCACCGCGAAGTCCGAGGCCGTCCTGGGCAACTCCTCGATCTTCGCCTCGAACACCTCCACCCTCCCCATCACCGGGTTGGCCGAGGCGAGCGCGCGCCCCGAGAACTTCATCGGGCTGCACTTCTTCTCACCCGTCCACAAGATGCCCCTCGTCGAGATCATCGTGGGCGAGAAGACCAGCGACACCACCCTCGCCCGCTCGATGGACCTGGTGAAGCGCATCCGCAAGACCCCCATCGTGGTCAACGACTCGCGCGGCTTCTACACCTCGCGCGTCTTCTCGACCTACGTCCAGGAGGGCATCGCCATGCTCGGCGAGGGCGTCACCCCCGCGCTCATCGACAACGCCGGCCGCATGGCCGGCATGCCCGTCGGCCCGCTCGCGCTCGCGGACGAGGTCTCGCTCGAGCTCATGGACCGCATTGGCCGCCAGACCAAGGCCGACCTCGGCGACGACTACGTCTCCCACCCCGCCGAGTCCGTCACCAACACCATGGTCCACGACCTCGAGCGCATCGGTAAGAAGGTCTCCGCCGGCTTCTACGCCTACCCCGAGGACGGCGCCAAGCACCTGTGGACCGGGCTCGCCGAGGCGTTCCCCGTCGCCGCCGAGCAGCCCGACGTGAACCACGTCATCGAGAGGCTCCTCCACATCCAGGCGCTCGAGTCCGTGCGCTGCCTCGATGAGAACGTCCTGCGCTCCGCCGGCGACGGCGACGTCGGCTCCATCCTCGGCTGGGGCTTCTGTCCCCAGCACGGCGGCGTCTTCTCCTACATCGACACCGTCGGCGTCCGCGCCTTCGTCCAGCAGTGCGACGCGCTCGCTCAGGCTCACGGCGAGCGCTTCTCGCCGCCGCAGATGCTGCGCGACATGGCCGAGAAGGGCGAGTCCTTCCACGGCTGATTCAGCAGCCGAATCAATCAGATAGGGCGCGTCTTCCAGAAAGAAGACGCGCCCTTTTTCGTTCCAGGCGCCCGGTCGACTCAGGGGCAGACCGGGTCCGACCTCTTGTTCAACTGCGCGATTCCCCAGCAGATCACGCGCCCGTCCTGGCGCGTGCCGCACATGTGCGACAGGTTGCCGTCGATGTTCTCGAAGCGCCCCGGCGGCGGGTTCGTCGTCCCCGCGAGGTTCAGGCCCCAGCACGTCAACGTGTCGTCCGTCCGTATCGCGCACGTGAACGCGCTCCCTCCCACGACGTCCCTGTAGCTCCCGGTCGTGGGCGCGTCGGTCTGGCCGAAGCTGTTCAGGCCCCAACACTCCAGCGACGCGTCCGTGCGCACGCCGCACATGTAGTCCCCGCCTCGGCCGAGGCTGCTGAACGTGCCCAACGGCGGCGTCGCCTTGTCCGAGATGTTCGACCCCCAGCAGGTGATCTCGCTCGTCGCGGTCTCGATGCCACAGCAGAACCCGTTCCCACACGCCGCGTCCGTGAACGTCATCGCGGGCGGGGTCGTCTCACCGTTCGTCGAGTCGCCCCAACACGTCGCGGAGCCGTTGACGTCGAGCGCGCAGGCGTGCTTCACGCCGAGCGCCAGCTTCGCGAACGGTCCAGGCGGAGGATCACGCTCACCGAGTTCGTTGGACCCGAAGCACGTGATCTCACCGGATGGCTCGAACCCACACCCGAAGTCGTCACCGCCCCCGCCGCTCAGGTAGCGGACGTCGTTCTTGGGCGCGCGGACGTCTTCGGGGAACCCCGCGAGGAACCTCGTCCCCCAGCAATGCGTCTCGCCGGTCGAGCCGATGATGCACGACCCCTCCGTCCAGGTGAACACCTGGATGGGCGGCGTCGCACGCTCGTCGGCCGTGTCACCCCAGCAGATCGCGTGCCCGCACCCCTGGAGCGCGCACGCGTGACGTCTCCCGACGCCGAGCCGGTTGAACGCTGCGAACGTGGACTGCACCTGTGAAGAGCCCTGTCCGGCGTCGTCCTTACCCCAACAGGTGACGTCACCGCCGACCTGGAGCGCGCACGAGAAGTCCTCGCCAGAACCCATGGCGGCGAAGTTGGTGGTGGTGGGCGCGCCGGAGACCTGAGACTCGGAGTCGTCGCCCCAGCACATGATCGCGCCGCTGGCCTCGAGCGCGCAGGTGTGGCGCACGCCGGACGCCACGAAGCCGAAGGAGCCCGACGGCGCGCTGGACTGACCCGACGCGTCCGAGCCCCAACACGACACCGCGCCGCCGACCTCCACGCCACACGTGTGCGCGCCTCCGGCGCTGACCTGCCTGAACGATCCGCCGGCCGGGGGCGTCGCGCGGCCGTCGGCGTTGTCACCCCAGCACGTCACCGCGCCAGCGGCGTCGACGGCGCACGCGTGCGCGTCGCCTGCCGTGAGCGTCACGAACCCCGCCCCGGCCGGCGCGCCCGAGACCTGACCGCTTGCGTCCTCTCCCCAGCACCGCACCTGCCCAGCGGTGAGACCGCACGAGAACCTGTCCCCCGACGCGATCTCGTCGTACGCGCCCGCGGCCACGTTGAGCTGGCCCGACGTGTTGCTTCCCCAACAGACCACCGCGCCGTCGGTTGCGGAGATCTGGCACGTGTGGTCGGTCCCCGCAGAGAACTTGACGAGGTCGAAGCACGAGGTCGTGATCTCACTGCAGTTCGCGCCGCACTGGACCTGCCCCGCGTCGAAGCCCGCGTCGGTGCACGTGGTGCTCGTCACCGCGCCGTCGCACTGCTCGCCGCCGCCGGTCTGGATGACGCCGTCCCCGCAGAAGCCAGTCACAGCTCCAGGAACGAGGGCACACCGAGCGTCGCAGACGGTGCAGCTCATCTCACCGTAGGCGCAGTCGGTCTGGGGGGCTCCGCCGTGGTCGCACTGCTCGCCGTCGGCGGCCTGCTCGACGCCGTCGCCGCAGAAGCCGGTCACGGCGCCGTCGACGAACTGGCAGGCGTCCCCACAGCGCATGCAGGATTCTTCACCGTAGGCGCAGTCCAGATTGGGCTCGGCACCCGAGTCGCACGCCTCGCCCTGGTCTGCCTGCTCGACGCCGTCGCCGCAGAAGCTGGTGACGCCTGGTCCGTTCGTGCAGTCGTTCTGGCAGACCGTGCAGCTCGCCTCGCCATAGGCACAGTTCAAGTTGGGTGTCTCACCAGGGTCGCACTCCTCATCGTCGGCCTGGACCTGCCCGTCGCCGCAGTTGCCCACACGTATGCCGGGGACCTCCTCGCACTCGGTCGAGCAGACGGTGCAGCTGGCCACGCCGTAGTCGCACTCCTGGCTCGGGTCCTCCCCGCCATCGCAGGCCTCGTCGTCGACTTGCACGAGGCCGTCTCCGCAGAAGTCCCCCGGCACGCCCTGGGCGAGCTCGCACGTCGACGTGCACACCTCGCATGTGTCTGTTCCGTATGGGCATTTGGCGTCCTCGCCTTCGCCAGCGTCGCAGGCCTCGGCGCCGTCGCGCACGAGGTTTCCGCAGTTGCCGTCGAGGACGACGAACTCGACCTGGGGCAGGACCTGGTTGGCCATCGAGGGGTCCGGGGATGTGCTCGAGCCGAACTTGAGGAAGACCGTGGCGTCACCGTCGCGCGTGAGGTCGTCGACGCCGATGAGCTCCACGGTCACCGGCGTCTGCCAGGTGTCGGGCTCGAAGACCACCGCGTCGGTCGAGAGCTCGGCCTGGTTGGGCGGCGAGAGCGTGAGCGGGATGCGCACCTGGGCGCTTGGCGCGCGCTTCAGGCGCACCTCCACCGTCGCCCGCTGGCCGTCCTCGGCGCACACTCCCTCCGCCTCGTCTCGCTCGAGCGCCGACTCCGGGATCACCTGGATGTTCGGCTCTTCTCCGCATCCGCCAAGCAGCGCGAGCGCCGCCGTGACCAGGAGTGAAGCCCTATGTGTTCGCATCAATGTCGTCACCATCATCGCAGTCCGGTGGTCATTCGAGGTCGTGAGTCACGGGCAGACAGGATCCGCGCGAGGGCTGGACGGGGGCGACCCCCAACACACCACTTCGCCATCCTCTCGGGTGCCGCAAGTGCTCTGTCGGTTGGAGTCGATGTTCCTGAAGCGACCCGGCGGCGGGCTCGCCCAACCCGAGAAGTTCAAGCCCCAGCACGCGAGCGTGTCGTCGGCCTGGATGGCACATGTGAACGAGCTACCCGCCGAGACGTCCTTGTAGGACCCAGGGGGGACGTCGGTCTGGCCGAAGCTGTTCAGACCCCAACACTCGAGGTCACCGTTCGAGCGGATCGCGCACGCGTGGTTCCCGCTCGAGTTGACCCGCGTGAACGTGCCACTGGGAGCGTTCATTTGGCCCGAGTCGTTGTTGCCCCAGCAGTTGAGCGCGCCGGTGGCCGATTCGACCCCACAGCAGAACGAGTCCCCGCAGCCGAGCGCGGAGAGGGCCACTGGAGGTGGTGTCGTGGCGTTGTCGGTGGCGTCGCCCCAACACGTCGCCATGCCCGCCGCGTCGAGCGCGCACCCGTGGTTTGTACCCAGCGCGAGCTTGGAGAACGTCCCCGGGGGCGGGTCACGCTCTCCCAGGGAGTTGAGGCCAAAGCATGAGATCTGACCCGAAGCCAATATCCCACAACCGTGCGTGCTCCCTGCCTCTCCCGTCAGGTAGCGGACGTCGTTCATGGGTGACCCGACGCTGATCGGGAACGGATCGAGGAACCGACGGCCCCAGCAGTGGGTCTCGCCGGTCGAGCCGATGATGCACGATCCCTCGTTCCACACGAACGTCTGAACCGGCGGTGACGCGCGGTCGTCGGCCATGTCACCCCAACAGACCGCGTGCCCGCAGCCCTGGGCCGCGCACGCGTGACGTCTGCCGACCGCGAGGTCGTAGTACGGTGAGGCCGGAGGTCGAGCCCTCGAAGAGCCCTGGCCTGCGTCGTCTTTCCCCCAACACGTGACGTCTCCAGCGATCCCGAGCGCGCACGAGAAGTCCTCACCGGAACCCATGGCGGCGAAGTTGGTGGTGGTGGGCGCGCCGGAGACCTGAGACTCGGAGTCGTCGCCCCAGCACATGATCGCGCCGCTGGCCTCGAGCGCGCAGGTGTGGCGCACGCCGGACGCCACGAAGCCGAAGGAGCCCGACGGCGCGCTGGACTGACCCGACGCGTCCGAGCCCCAACACGACACCGCGCCGCCGACCTCCACGCCACACGTGTGCGCGCCTCCGGCGCTGACCTGCCTGAACGATCCGCCGGCCGGGGGCGTCGCGCGGCCGTCGGCGTTGTCACCCCAGCACGTCACCGCGCCAGCGGCGTCGACGGCGCACGCGTGCGCGTCGCCTGCCGTGAGCGTCACGAACCCCGCCCCGGCCGGCGCGCCCGAGACCTGACCGCTTGCGTCCTCTCCCCAGCACCGCACCTGCCCAGCGGTGAGACCGCACGAGAACCTGTCCCCCGACGCGATCTCGTCGTACGCGCCCGCGGCCACGTTGAGCTGGCCCGACGTGTTGCTTCCCCAACAGACCACCGCGCCGTCGGTTGCGGAGATCTGGCACGTGTGGTCGGTCCCCGCAGAGAACTTGACGAGGTCGAAGCACGAGGTCGTGATCTCACTGCAGTTCGCGCCGCACTGGACCTGCCCCGCGTCGAAGCCCGCGTCGGTGCACGTGGTGCTCGTCACCGCGCCGTCGCACTGCTCGCCGCCGCCGGTCTGGATGACGCCGTCCCCGCAGAAGCCAGTCACAGCTCCAGGAACGAGGGCACACCGAGCGTCGCAGACGGTGCAGCTCATCTCACCGTAGGCGCAGTCGGTCTGGGGGGCTCCGCCGTGGTCGCACTGCTCGCCGTCGGCGGCCTGCTCGACGCCGTCGCCGCAGAAGCCGGTCACGGCGCCGTCGACGAACTGGCAGGCGTCCCCACAGCGCATGCAGGATTCTTCACCGTAGGCGCAGTCCAGATTGGGCTCGGCACCCGAGTCGCACGCCTCGCCCTGGTCTGCCTGCTCGACGCCGTCGCCGCAGAAGCTGGTGACGCCTGGTCCGTTCGTGCAGTCGTTCTGGCAGACCGTGCAGCTCGCCTCGCCATAGGCACAGTTCAAGTTGGGTGTCTCACCAGGGTCGCACTCCTCATCGTCGGCCTGGACCTGCCCGTCGCCGCAGTTGCCCACACGTATGCCGGGGACCTCCTCGCACTCGGTCGAGCAGACGGTGCAGCTGGCCACGCCGTAGTCGCACTCCTGGCTCGGGTCCTCCCCGCCATCGCAGGCCTCGTCGTCGACTTGCACGAGGCCGTCTCCGCAGAAGTCCCCCGGCACGCCCTGGGCGAGCTCGCACGTCGACGTGCACACCTCGCATGTGTCTGTTCCGTATGGGCATTTGGCGTCCTCGCCTTCGCCAGCGTCGCAGGCCTCGGCGCCGTCGCGCACGAGGTTTCCGCAGTTGCCGTCGAGGACGACGAACTCGACCTGGGGCAGGACCTGGTTGGCCATCGAGGGGTCCGGGGATGTGCTCGAGCCGAACTTGAGGAAGACCGTGGCGTCACCGTCGCGCGTGAGGTCGTCGACGCCGATGAGCTCCACGGTCACCGGCGTCTGCCAGGTGTCGGGCTCGAAGACCACCGCGTCGGTCGAGAGCTCGGCCTGGTTGGGCGGCGAGAGCGTGAGCGGGATGCGCACCTGGGCGCTTGGCGCGCGCTTCAGGCGCACCTCCACCGTCGCACGCTGGCCGTCCTCGCCGCACACTCCTTCCGCCTCGTCTCGCTCCAGCGCCGACTCCGGGATCACCTGGATGTTCGGCTCTTCTCCGCATCCGACAAGCAGCGCGAACGCGGCCGTGACAAGGAGAGAGGCCTGCGTTCGTTTCGATGATTTTATCATGCGATTCACGTGATGTGTGGGGCTGCTCGCGCCATATTACACACATACCGTCACGAACACCCGATCTTTGGAACCGTTCGGTCACATGCGACGACGCGCAGGTAGTCCCCGAATTCGCTGCCGAAACAGGCTCTCCTCACTATGGAAAGCTCACGCCGTCGTAGTCGGCGGCGCGGAACGGGAGGTCGAGGGCGGGGCGGCGAGGGTGGACCTCGGCGTAGACGGACCTTCGGACCCCGAAGCGGGTGGGGAAGTAGTTCGTCATGAAGATGGTGTCCATGGCGCGGCGGTCGAGGTCGGCGGTCGACTCGAGCTCTGCGCGCAGCTCGGGGTCGACGCAGCTCGCGATGACCTGCGCGAGCGCGTCCTCGTCCCACTCGGTAGGCTCGTAGTCGGGGGACTCGTCGCCGCCGCGGTAGGGGGTCGGGTCGTTGTGGTTGCGCCACAGCGACGCCTCACTGAGCCCGAACGGGTCGACGTAGTCATCTCCTCTGCCGAACGGGTCGACGTAGTCGCCGTTGAGCCAGGTGTTGAAGTGGACGTGCGGGACGCTCCAGGGGAACGCGACGACGGCGTCGATGCCCGAGTATCCCGACAGCGCGATCGGCTGCGCGCGCACCACCCTGTCCCCGACCTCGACGAGCGCGCGGCCCAGGTGGTTCGACGTCGTGATCAGGCCGTGGCCGTGGTCGATGAAGATCTTGAGGCCGCCGCGGTGGAACTCGTCGCTGATGCGCAGCACGACGCCGGGGCCGGGCGCCACGACGATCGTGCCCGCGGGGATCGCGAAGTCGGTCCCGTTGTGGCTGTTGTAGGTGCGCGTGCCGCCTCGCCAGTCGAGCACCTGGGTCTTTCGGACCGACCAGCCCTCCTCGAGCGGCGTCGGCGTGAGGTTGAAGAAGTTGTAGATCGGCACCAGGCGGTTCGCTGGCTTCCAACCGAGCCACGTCTTCACGCTCAACGCCGGCTGGAAGATCTTGAGCGAGGACACGCCCCACTTCGTCGCGGGCGTGTAGGGGTCTCCCCCGAGCGCCATCTTCACCTCCGCCACACGCTTCGCTGGCTCGGTCACACCGAACGTCTCTGCCAGTGACAACTTCTCATGACCCATCTCACGACCTCCGATCTCGTCTGTATTGACCGGTCGGTTGTACACGCTTCGACGCGTCGATTCACGTGGTTTCTCAGCGAGGTACGGCCACCATGGCGCGAGTCGATCCCGCGAACGTGTAGGCGTTTGGTGCGTCGGCTGATACGCTCGTGGGCCACGCCCCCGCCACGAGAGAGCCCCTCAACATGCGCAAGCACCTCATACCCTGTCTCTTATACACATCTCCGAGCCCACGAGACAGGCAGAAATCTCGT
>CAJXPN010000117.1 GCA_913058025.1 uncultured Myxococcales bacterium
CGCGCCCGCGCCTTTGCCTGGCGCGCTCGCGCTCTCGCTGCTCGCGGCGCTCGCCCGGCGCTCGCGCGCCGGGCGCATCGCGTGAACACACCCTTGCGCCCACGCCACGGGATGCGAGAGGATTGCGACGTCACCCGAGCCGCGCCGACCACGCGCGCGGCGCGCCCAGACGGACCCTTACTCAAGGAGCGTGAGACGTGCCCAAGGAGAAGCTTATTCGGAAGCCACTCGAGGTCGCCTCGAACTTCCCGCAGACGTTGCACAATCACCTGAGCGAGACGGCGCCTCCGCCGCTCAAGATGATGGCCGCGCGAGGCATGGTCCCCGCGCCCCCCGACGTCACGCTCCGGCTGCTCTATCAGCTCAGCTTCGACGCGAACGCTGGCGTGGCCAAGGAGGCAGTGACCGCGCTCGAGAAGATGCCCGCGCAGATCCTCATCCCCTCGCTCCAGGTGCCCCAGCCCGCCCAGGTCCTCGATTGGGTCGCCGAGCTGCGCGCCTACGACGACGAGATCGTCGAGGTGGTGCTCCTCAACAACGACGCCGACGACCTCACCGTCGCGCTCATCGCCTCCACCGCCAGCACCAAGCTGTGCGACCTCATCGCCAACAACCAGGTCCGCATCCTGCGCTCCCCGTCGATCCTCGAGGAGCTCTACCAGAACACCAACGCCCGCATGTCCACCGTGGACAAGCTCCTCGACCTCGTACGTCGCAACGACGTCACGCTCAAGGGGCTGCCTGCGCTCCAGCAGGCGCTCGATGCCGGCCTCGAGCTCGGCAGCGGCGGCGAGTCCGAGGACGACTTCGCATCGTTGCTCGCCGAGGAGGCCTTCAAGGCCGACATCGAGGAGGACGAGCTCGAGGCCGAGGAGGAGCGCCTCGCCAGCCTCACGCGCATGGAGCGCGAGCAGGAGGCCGAGCAGGAGAAGGTCGACGCCGCCGCGAAGAAGAAGAAGGAGGACGACGCCCCGCTCTACGTGCGCGTCCAGAACATGTCGATCTCTCAGAAGGTCCGCCTCGCCACGGTCGGCTCGCGCGAGGCCGTCAAGCTCCTCATCCTCCAGGCCAACCGCCTCATCCACATGGCCGCCATCCAGAACCCCAGGGTCCAGTACGTCGACGTGAAGAAGTTCGCGGCCAACAAGTCGATGCCCGACGGCGTCATCCGGTTCATCGCCGCCAAGCGCGAGTGGACCGCCCACTACGACGTCAAGCTCAGCCTGGTGAACAACCCGAAGACCCCGGTCGCAGACGCGATGAAGCTCCTGGTCCACCTGCGCACCAACGACCTCCGTCACCTCCAGCGCAACCGAGGCATCCCTCGCCAGATCGCGCGGCAAGCCAAGGCGCTCACGACCAAGCGCTCCGGCGGCTGACGCGCTGCGTGCTCCTCGAAATGAACCCGCGCGCCAGCGCATTCTAACCCTGCGAACGGGGCGCCTCGATGGCCTCCCCGTCCCCAATCCCCCTCCCTCAAGGCGTGAAGATGCAGGAGAACAACGGCGGCCCGGTGCCGCCATGCGGCCTCTACAAGACGACCGCGGCGCTCCCGGGCAAGGAAGAGTGGGTTCGTGAGAACCTCCTCGTCTACTTCCACAACCACTCCCAGCAGGGCCCCCCGCTCCTGCTCCTCCCCGCCACCAACACACACAACCGTTGGGGCTTCCACGAGAAGGGCTACCTGATCCGCGAGCCGGGCTACGTCGAGACCCTCGAGGGCCTCAAGGACGAGGGCTTCTACGTCCTGACCGAGCCGATCTACCTGTCCCGCGACGAGTTCATCCCCGAGGAGACCCTCGTCCAGCTCGGCTACAACCGCTCGGCCGACCCGATCCTCTTCCTGGCGAAGTTCGTCGACAACGAGGTCACGTTCCCCAACTCGGGGCTCAAGTGCACCCTCGAGATCTTCGACATGCTCAAGCCCGTGAACTTCCGGGTCCCCAACTACAGCCGAGACATGCACCACTGAAACGTGGCGCGTCGACCACACTGGGAGGCCCCGCCCGAACGCACGTTCGGCGCGCTCGAATCCGCTCTATGAGCGGGCCTCGTGTGTATGTGGGGCTTGCGCCTGCGCGCGCGTCGTGGAAGAGTCTGCCCACGATTTCGGACACTTCGCTCGTTGAACCCAGTCGCATATGTCGCCCCCTTCGTGGGCGCGTGCGCCAATGTTGTAGGATGGTAGGCCCATGGAAGACTCAGTCGTCGTCAGGTTCCGCAAGAACGCCGAGAAGCAGGATGGCCGCCCGGCTGCGTACAAGCTCGTGGGGGGCGCGTGGCGCCCGTACTCGTGGCGTCAGTACTGGGACGGCTCGCGCGGCTTCGCCGGCGCTCTGATCGGACTGGGTCATGAGCCCGGCCAGGCGGTCACGATCGTCGGAAACAACTGCCCCGAGTGGGTCATGGCCGACGTCGGCGCCATGATCGCCCGCGGCGTCCCCGCCGGAATCTACCAGACCTCCGAGCCCCACCAGGTCGCCTACGTCACCAACCACTGCGAGGCGATCGTCTGCGTCGTGGAGAACCCCACGATCTGGAAGGAGCGCGTGGAGCCCGTGCTCGACGACCTCAAGACCGTCAAGAAGTTCGTCGTCATCGACGGCGCCGATCAGATCGACCACGACGACGTCATCTCCTTCGACGACTTCGTCGCCTCGGGCGCCGACCACCTCGATGCCGCCGACGAGCGCATCGCCGAGACCAAGGCGGACGACCTCGCCACGCTCATCTACACCTCCGGCACCACCGGCCCCCCCAAGGGCGTCATGCTCACGCATGGCAGCCTCGCGTTCACCTCGGCCGAGGCGATCAAGCTCATCGGCGGGATGACCCCGTCGGACTGCAACGTCTCCTACCTGCCGCTGTCCCACATCGCCGAGCAGATGTTCACCATCCACATCCCGCTCAGCGCCGGCTCGCCGGTCTACTACTGCGACGACCTCAAGAACATCAAGGAGGCGCTCGTCGCCGCGCGCCCCACGATCTTCCTGGGCGTCCCGCGCGTCTGGGAGAAGTTCAAGGTCGCGCTCGAGGCGCGCCTGGGCGAGGCCAGCGGCATCAAGGCCGCGATCGTGAACTGGTCGCGCGGCGTCGGCGTCAAGAAGGGCTACGAGATGCTCGAGAAGGGCGGCGACGGCGGCTTCTCCTACTCGATGGCCGACAAGCTCTTCTTCTCCAAGATCAAGACCGCGCTCGGCCTCGACCGCCTGCGCGTCGCGGTCGTGGGCGCCGCGCCCGTGGGCCTCGACGTCCTCGAGTTCTTCCTCTCCATCGGCGTCCCCATCCACGAGGTCTACGGCCAGTCCGAGGACTGCGGGCCCACCACCTTCAACCGCCCCTCGCCCGGCTACACCAAGCTCGGCACCGCCGGCCGCCCGTTCCCCAACATCGAGGTCAAGATCGCCGACGACGGCGAGATCCTCGTCAAGGGCCCCAACGTCTTCTCCGGCTACTACAAGAACGAGGCGGCCACGGCCGAGACGCTCATCGACGGCTGGCTCTACTCGGGCGACATCGGTGAGTTCGACGAGGACGGCTTCCTGCGCATCACCGACCGCAAGAAGGACCTCATCATCACCGCCGGCGGCAAGAACGTCGCCCCCCAGAACATCGAGAAGCTGCTGCGCAAGATCGATGGCATCTCGCAGGCCGTCGTCATCGGCGACCGCCGCAAGTTCCTCTCCGCCCTCGTCACCATCGACCCCGAGCGCGGCCCCGCGCTCGCCGCCGAGAAGGGCTGGCCCACCGACCTCGCGGCGCTCGCCACCCACGACGCCTTCCACGCCCACGTCGAAGCCGGCGTCGAGAAGGCCAACGGCGAGCTCGCCCGCTACGAGTCCATCAAGAAGTTCACGATCATCCCCGTCGACTTCACCATCGAGGGCGGCGAGCTCACGCCCACCCAGAAGGTCAAGCGCAGGATCGTCAACGAGAAGTACGAGGCCGAGATCGAGGCGTTCTACGCCGGCCTCAAGTAAACCTCACGGCGCACGCCCTGGACATGACGAGGCGGCACCTTCTCTCGAAGATGCCGCCTCTTTCGTGTGCGCACGCGGCCGCCCGTTCTCCCACGACTGGAGAGGTCAGGTCTCGCGCACGCCCTCCCCGAGGATGGCGTGCGCGTGCTCCTGCAACGCATCGAGCGCGCCCTCGTCCCCGTACAGAAAACCAGCCAGCGCGTACCGAAACGCGCCGTCGAGGCCGAGGTAGGCAAGCTTCGCGTCCTGTGTGGGGTCCCCGCAACGCTCCAACGCGGCCCCGATCGCGTCGACCAAGGACGCCTCGATGGCCTGCACGGGCTCTTTGAAGCGCGAATCGAAGAGCGCCTGCGAGCGGATGTCGTACCAGAGCCGGTGGACCGGGGCGTCCTCGCGGATTGTCCCCACGAGCCCCTCGACGAAGCGCGCCCGCAGGCGCTCGGGCGGCTCGTCCGGGGTGACCCACCCGCGCATGACCTCGACGAACTCGGTCTTGTACAGGCGGACGCAGGCGATGATCAGAGCCGCCTTGTCGTCGAAGTAGTAATGCACCAGGCCCACGCTCCGACCGGTCTGCTCCGCGATGTCTCGGAGGCTGGTCTGGGCGTACCCGAGATCGGACAACGTCGTCAGGGCCCCTCGTATGAGCTCGTCGCGCGCGGCCGTGCGCTTCTCCTGACGCTCCCTGGCCTGACGCTCCTGGCGGGCGTGTTTGCTCGAACGTGCCATGTGTACTCTTGTCGAGGTTCTCGGGAAGGGGGAAGGCGATCAGCCCCTCAGAGCGTTCGCGAACACCCCAGGAATCTTCGACCACCCTGGGCGATGCTGGAATTTTGTCAACAGGCTCCCGAGCTGCTCGCCGCGTCGGTTGGTGACGAACCATGGGGGCTTGGGCAACAACGTCAACCCGCCATGCAGGAGCGTCCGCGGGAAGGGTCGGAAGGGCGCGTACACGACCGTGCGCTCTGGCCGGTCGAACATGTACGTGTTGTGCACGACCCCGATCCCGCTCTGGACGTCCTCGAGCGTGTGGCCCGGGAACGCCCCCCAGGTGCATTGAGGCATCAGGAAGTTCAGGCCGGTCCAGCCGTTGACCGCGATCGCGCCGTAACGCAGCTCGGTCAACCGCCTCTCGAAACCGTCCCGCCCCATCTTCGAGATCGTCTTCGGGTCGATCAGCACGTTCGCCCCGAGCGTGCCGTGGAGCTCCTCGTTGGAGAACCGGATCGCGGCGTCGAGGAAGGCCGGCGCGTCTCCGGGGAGCCTGGCCACGCTCATGGCCGGGGCGAAGACCTCCTCATCACCCGAACCCTCACTGAAGGGGGCGATGACGCAGGCGCCACCTCCCCTCCTGTCGATCGTGTGGGCGTCGTCATGGAGGCTCGAGAACGCGGCGAGCCGCTCCTCGGCGCCCGGGTAATACAGGCCGCGCTCACCCATCCCGGCGATCACGCGCTCGACCTCGGCGAGCAGACGGTCCGTGTGCCCCCAGTCGTCTGGCACGACCAACACCTGGCACGCCACGCAGTTGAAGCCCGAGTTGTGCATCTTGTGGGTCGCGATCTGCTCGGCCTGGAAGCGCAGGTCCTGCTCGGTCCAGTCGCCTGGCACGACGATCGTCGGGCACACCGCGCCCAGCTCCGAGGTGATGCGCTTGGTCAGCTTCGGGGTGCCAGCGGCCTTGTTCTTGGCGCCCTCGTCGCCTGCACCCCAGACGATGAGGTCGTGCGTCTCGCCCGCGCCCGTGATGTGGATCTCGTCGACGTCCGGGTGCGCGCACAGGTACGCGCCGACCGCGCCGTCCCCCTCGACGACCCGCAGGGCGCCCCTGGCGACCAGCGGCTCGAGCGCGCGCTTGAGGAACGGGCCCAGGTAGGCGTTGACCGGGTTGAGCTTGAGGAGCACGACCTGGTGCTCGCCGAAGAGCTTCTGGAAGCAGTCGAGCGGGGTGATCGCGGCGATGTTGCCCGCGCCCAGGACCAGCGCCACGCGCGGCTCACGCTCCTCGGGCGGGATGGCGTACGCCGACGCCGTGTGCTCGGCCAAGTTGCCCGCGTCGACGCCCTGCTCCATCCAGACCTCGGCCTCGACGCCTGACAGCAGCAGGTGATCCCAGATCGAGTGGGGCGCGATCTTGACGGCCAGCTGGCCGCCGGGGAGCGTCCGGCTGGGCAAGCTCGAGAGGTAGGCGCGCCCCTCCATCTGCGTGAGCGTGCTCACCAGGAGGTTGCACGCGGCCATGACCGCGTACGGCCCCGACACCCACTCCTCACCAGTCAGCGCCGACCCCTCGGGGATCTGCTTCCTCCTGGCGGCCTCCTTGGCCCAGGCCGGCGCCACCTCCATGAGGTGGTCCTTGATCGCCTCGAGGATCGCGGCGCGTTCCTTCGGCGTGGTCTTCGCCCACGCGGGGGCGTGCTCGCGCAGCTCGGAGAGCGCGCGGTCCAGGTCCTCGCGTGTCGTGTCGGATAGGGTGCTCATCATGGTGCCTCCTTGCGAAGCTCGCGCCTCAGGATCTTGCCGGACGCCGACTTCGGGATGCTCTCGACGAAGACGACCTCCGCGAGTTGCTTGTAGGTGGCCACGTGCTCGGCCACGAAGCTCTTGACGGACTCCTCGTCCAGGGTCGCGTTGGCCGCGACCACGACGAAGGCCTTGGGGCGCTCCCCGGCCTCCTCGTCGGGGACGCCGATGACCGCCGCGTCGGCGATGGCGTCGTGGGTCGTGAGCAGGGCCTCGAGCTCGGCCGGCGGCACCTGGAACCCCTTGACCTTGATGAGCTCCTTGAGCCGGTCGACGATGTAGGTGTGGCCGTCCTCGTCGATGCGCGCGACGTCGCCGGTGTGCAGCCATCCCTCCGAGTCCAGGGTGGCCGTGGTGGCGTCGGGGTTGGCCAGGTAACCCTTCATGACTTGCGGGCCGCGCACCCAGAGCTCCCCCTCCTGCCCGGGCGCGGCGTCCGCGCCCGTCGTCGGGTCCACGAGCCTGGCCTCGGTGTTCGGGACCAGCGTCCCCGAGGAGCCCGCGCGGTCCTCCCCGTCCGCGATGGCGTGGCTGACCGGAGACATCTCGGTCATCCCGTACCCCTGGGCGACCGTGCACCCGAGCCGCGCGGCCACCGCCTCGCCGAGCTCGCCGCTCAGCGGCGCCGCCCCCGAGAACACCTGGCGCACGCTGGAGAGGTCGTACTCGTCGATGATCGGGTGCTTGGCCAGCGCGAGCACGATGGGGGGCACCAGGAACAGCCTCGTGATCCCGTGCCGCGGGACGAGCTCGAGCATCTGCACGAGGTCGAAGCGTGGCACCGTGACGATCGTCGCGCCTCTGGCCAGGCCGAAGTTCATGAGCACCGTCATCCCGTAGATGTGGAAGAACGGGAGGACCGCGAAGATCGTCTCGTCCTCGTCGACCTGGATGAGGGGCTCACACTGCTGGAGGTTCGCCACCAGGTTCCGGTGCGTCAGCATGACGCCCTTGGGGAAGCCGGTCGTCCCCGAGGAGTAGGGGAGGACCACGACGTCCTGGCTCGCGTCGACGGGCTCTGGGGCCTCGAGCGCCTGGCCCATCAGGTCGGCCAGCCCCTCCCAGCCCTGGTCACTCGGGCCGATGAGCACGCGGTTCGAGATCCCCACCGCGTCGCATGCCTTGGCGGCCTCCTCGGCGAACAGGGCGACGGTGATCATCCACTGGGCGCCGGAGTCGCGTAACTGGAAGGCGAGCTCCTCGGCGCGGTAGGTCGGGTTGAGCGTGGTGACGGTGGCGCCGAGCGCGGCCACGGCGTGGAAGACGACGGCGAACTCGGGCACGTTCGGCGACATCAGCGCGACCGTGGTCCCCTTCGTGACGCCTCGGGCTCGGAGCCCCCCGGCCAGGCGCAGGATCTGCTCGCGCAGCGCGCCGTAGGTCAACACGCGCCCGGATGGGCCGTCGATCAGCGCGGGCTTGTCGGCCAGGCGCCCCGCGTGGCGCAAGACGAAGTCGGTGATGGACGAATCGGACAGCTCCACGGGCGTGAAGCGGCTCGTGTAAATGGACATTGGGTCTCTCCTTGTTTATCGAACTTCGGGCTTGCCTACGAACTGCGTGAGCCTGACGTCGTGCGCGCGCGCCACCATCTCGGCGGCCTTCTCTCCGATCATGATCGCCGCGGCGTTCGTGTTGCCGCTGACGATGTTGGGCATGACGCTGGCGTCCGCGACCCGGAGCCCCGCGACCCCCTTGACGTGGAGTCGGGGGTCGACGACGTCGCCGATCCGGCACGTCGAGACCAGGTGGTAGACCGTGATCGCGTAGTGGCGCGCGAGGTCCTCGAGGAGCGCGTCGCTGGGACCCTCCGCGGCGGCGTAGCCGTGCTTCTCCGCCAGCGCGGGGGGCAGCATCAGCTCACCGAGGCCGTCCCCTGGCCAGTTCTCCGCGATCTCGAGCGCCTTGCGCATGACCGCGACGAAGACCTCCATGTCGTGCGGGTCGGACATGTAGTTCAGGTCGATCTCGGGGTGGTCCTCCGGGTCGGACGTGCGCAGCGTGATTGACCCTTCGGAGCGCGGCTGGACCGGGTTGGGGAGCAGCACCACCACGCCCGAGTTCACGTCGAGTTGCGTCGCCGGGTCCGCGAAGTACTCGGGGCCCACGCGGAAGACGTGCTGCCAGATGTCTGGGGTGTACCCGCACGTCAAGAAGCCGATCTGGCCGTCGTGCGTGTGCGCGTCGCCCAGCCCCGTGTTGAAGCTGTCTCTTATACACATCTCCGAGCCCACGAGACAGGCAGAAATCT
>CAJXPN010000118.1 GCA_913058025.1 uncultured Myxococcales bacterium
GTCGGCAGCGTCAGATGTGTATAAGAGACAGCATGGGACCTCGGCGTCCTGGCAGGACGCGACCTGACCGAGCTTCTCCTGGTGGTACGCGTTCAGGTTACACGCCGCGGAGGTGGGCTCCGCGTCTTCGCCGCCCGCGTCCAGACCGGAGGCGTCCGGGCTGGCCGTGTCGAGGTCGGTGGTGTCCGCGTCGGACGCGCCGGGGGGAGGGCTCGTGGGCGCACCGCATGCCGTAATGAGCAGCGCGCAGACGATGAGAGGTCGTCGCATAGGGTGTCTCCGAGGTGGTCTTTCCACAGATGCTCACACATCGGCGCGTCCGCTTCAACGTCGGCGCGGATCAAGAGCCGACGCGTGTCAGTGGCTCGAGCCTCGGCAGAGGCGACCGGTGCCATGGCGTCGCGTGGAGCGGATCCAGTCGGTATGGGGCGGCTACGGCGAACTCGCGAGGTTCGTGCTGTCCAACGGTCCGGCCGCTTCGGTCGTGGTCGAGCACGTCCAGCCCGTCTTAGAAGGTGCGTGAGAGCCCATCCTTGGCGCTCACGCGTCCTCGGGCTCGACAGGTCGGCCGTGCATCGTCTGGTTGGTGGGCTGGGCCGGCGCGACCTCCCCTGCGTGGCCCACCGAGGCGGCCGCGGTCTCATGGACGCAAGCCTCCGAGCGCCCGCCCCGGCGACAGCTGGGCGACTCCTCGCACAGCGCGCACGAGGTCTGGAACCAGTCGGGCTTCGGGATCTCGTCGAGGCCGCGCTTGGAGCTCCACTCCTGGGCGATCCGGTCGAGCGCCCACGCCACCACGCGGACGTCCTGGGGCCGCCGCGAGGGGTCCTTGTCGAGCATGCGCCCGACGAGCTCCTCGAGCTCGGGAGGGAAGGGGAAGCGCAGCCGCTGCCGCAGCGCGGGCGCGGGGGTCCGCAGGTGCGCGTTCGCCGCGCCCATCAGGTGCGTCTCGTCGAAGGGGGGCTCGCCGGTGAGCAGGTTGAACAGCGTGACGCCCAGCGCGTAGACGTCCGCGCTCGCGGTCAGCGGCTCCCCGAGGAACTGCTCGGGGGACGCGAAGCGCGGGGTCCCGTAGAACCCCATCGTCCGCGTGAGTTCGTCGACGTGCGCGCTGATGCCGAAGTCGACCAGGCGCACGAAGTCTGGCTCGGTCGAGGTCCGCTCGAGCAGGATGTTCGACGGCTTGATGTCCCGGTGCACGACCCCACGATCGTGGGCGTGCCCCAGGCCGATGCCGACCTGCGAGACGATCCGGCACGCCCTCGTCATCTCCATCGGGCCCGACGTGAGCTCGTCCTCGAGCGAGCGCCCGTCGATGCGCTCCATCACCACGGCGACCTCACCGCCGGGCAACACCAGGAAGTCCTCGAGCCGCACGATGTGCGGGCTCGTCATCGACGCGAGCATCTGCGCCTCGGCGCGCGCCTCCTCGAGGTGTTGCGCACCGTACAGGCCGATGAGCTTGATCGCGAAGGGTTCGTGGCTCGGCTGGTGGTTCAAGCCCGCGGCATAGACAGGCCCGGACGCCCCTACGCCCAGCAGCCTCCCGAGGCGATACTTCCTCGCCAACACCCTCCCTGTCAGGGGTCCATCCGACCCGGAGTCCGCAACACCTGCCATTACACAAACCTCACCTTGAACTCGTGAACGTAGTCTCAGATCCCTCCATCACTGCTGAGAGCCCATCCGAAAATGGACGATGGGCAGCACGTCACAGTGGGTATGAATACTCCCCCTCGAGGGGACTGTACACAGGAGTGTGTGTTCAGGAGGAAACCCCAAGTTCTGTTGACATAGGCAATTTTGACCACCTTAGCCAAACCATACAGAAGGCGAAATCGAGGACCCGAGGAAGGTGTCGTCGAGCTTGTCATAACGCGTGACCGCTCTTCGAAACCACGGACACGTTCGTTGGCGGAGGAGTGGTTGGTGGGGCGGAATATCGGATTCTTGAGTCGGAAGTCCTCACGCTGCGCGGAGCACGAAGCAGGTCACGCCACGCGACAAGCTTCGTTTCGATCGTCGGGCGAGCGCTCGGGCGAGGCAGCGGGGGTTTTGCTCGACGCGCTCAACCACTACACTCCGGCGCGACCATTCAACCCTGCCCTCGTCGAGGACACCATGGCATCGATCACCGCATCATTCGGAGAGCTCCGCTCACTGCTACAGGAGGGCGTGCCATCGTTGTCCCGCGACAGAGAGCGCCGCGCTCGCCTGCGCGGCATGCTCGAGTCCGTATGGAAGGAGGACCCCGGCGCGTACGCCTCCGAGTGGTTGCCCTACCTCCAGGGATTCGGTGACCAGTGGGAGGGCGTGTGGTTCAGGGTCGGGTCTCTGGACGAGCTCGACGCCTGGAGCGCCCAGATCGCGCCGTTCACGACCTTCAGGCTCGACCTCTCCAGGCAGAGCATGAACAAGAAGCTCCTGAAGAGGCTCGTGGCCACGCCCTCGCTCGGGCGCGTGTCCGCGCTCGACGTGAGCGACACGCGCCTGCGCACGGCCGGCGCGAAGACGCTCTTCACGTCGGCGCACATGAACGCCATCGAGGAGTTGAGGCTCGGCAACACCGGCGTCGACGACGGAGCAGTGCTAGCGATCGTGGCGTCGCCGTCGCTGGGCGCGCTCGAGGTCCTCGCCATCGGGCGCAACAAGCTCAAGGACGCGGGGATCACCGCGCTCGTCGCCGGGCTCGACATGTCCGAGATCCGCGACCTCGACATCTCCCACAACAGCATACGTATCAACGGGATAGCGGCGTTCGCGGACGCCGCCAAGCCTGCGCTCACGCGCCTCAACATCTCGGGCAACACGCTGGGCAACGACGGCTTCGCGGCGCTGCTCGCTTCGGACACGCTCTCGAAGGTCGAGCACCTCACGATGACGGAGTGCGGCGTCACGAAGAAGGGCGCGATCACGATGGCCGCGTCCGACGTCTTCGGCTCGGTGACCTGGCTCGACATGAGCAGCAACAACATCACGACCAAGGGCGCCGAGGCGCTGTTCGGGTCGGACGTCTTCGAGGGCGTGACGCACCTGGGCCTCAGCGGCTGCAAGCTCTCGGACGCCGTGGTCGAGACGCTCGCGACGAGCACGCACCTGGGCGCGCTCGAGTGGATCTGCCTGAGCTCGAACGAGATCGGCCCAGACTGGACAGCGTCGTTCGCGAGCTGCCCTAGCCTCGAGAGCCTTGGCTACCTCGACATCTGGAGCAACCCCATCGGCCCGGAGGGCGCGAAGGCGCTCGCTGGCGCGACGTTCGCCGCCTCGCTGCGCCAACTCAACGTACGCTACTGCCAGATCGGCGTGGAGGGCGCGCAAGCGCTGGCGGACGCGCCAGGGCTTCGAGGACTCGAGCGGTTGCTCGCGTGCACGAACGGGCTGGGCGACGTGGGGGTCGCCGCCCTCGCGAACAGTGAGAACCTCGGCGCGCTGGTGGGCCTGGGGATCTCGCGCAACGGGCTCACGGACGACGCCGCCGCGTCGCTCGCATCGAGCGCGGGCCTCGGCTCACTCACCCACCTGGGGATCAGCGGGAACGGCCTCACCGCGCGCGGCGCCCAGGCGCTCGCCGGGTCGGATCTGTTGGCCGGGCTCGAGCTGCTCGACCTGGGCTGGAACAAGCTCGGCGACGACGGCGTGGCCGCGCTCGTCGGCGACCCCGCCGCCGCCGCGCTCCAGAGCATCGAACTCACCGACAACGAGCTCGCGGACGGCGCCGCCATCGCGATCGCCGAGGCCACGTACATGACCTCGCTCCTGGGCCTCCAGATGAGCAACAGCACGATCGGCAGCGACGGCGCGACCGCGCTCGCCAACGCGGCGCACCTCTCGACGCTGCGTGACCTCGACATCGGCAACAGCCCGGACACCTCGTGGGACATCATCGAGGCGTCCCCGATCGTCGGCGCGGCGGCGAAGGTGGGGCGCGCGCGATCCGGCGGCTCGGCGTGGTGGACCTGGATCGACAACGGCGGATACCACGACTCCGAGGACTACTGAGCGAGCTCATCGGCCAGGCGTCGGGCCGACACCACGCAGTCACGCCCGCTCGACGCCCAGGATCGGCTCGGCGCGCTCACGCCACGACGAAGGTACGCTCCCGTGGCGAGCGCACATCGCAAGCGCGCCCGCCACGATCGCGCACGTGGTGTCGCGGTCACCGAGCACCGACACCGTCTGCCACATCGCGAGCTCGAGGTCCCGGCGGTGCGCGCCGATCGACCACAGACACAACGGGACGGTATCGAGCGCGGTGATCCTGCTCCCGTTGCCCAGCCGTGCCGCCGCGCTCATCGGGTGCGCGTCACGGGGCATCCGGCTCGCGCGACCGATTCGCGAGCGCACGTCACCCTCCGGGGTCAGCGCGAGCGCGGCCTCGAACATCCGGTCACACGCCAGCGCGTCGTCTTCGACCTCACGGTCACGCCACGCCATCGCCACCGCCACGGCCACGGCGATCGCTCCGGCGACGCCCTCGCTGTGCGTGTGCGTGGGCAGCGCGCTCAGGCGGGCCTGCTCCACGAGCATGTCGTCGGAGGCGTCGGCGAAGTACGCGCCGACGGGCGCCGCGCGCATCGCCGCGCCGTTACCGTACGAGCCGCTGTCCTCGAAGAGCGCGTGCGCGGCGAGCTCCCAGTCGACCCCGGCGCCCACGCGCTCGAACAGGCGGTGCATCCCGCCGCCGTACCCACGCCATGGCTCGCGCCCGTACTCGGCGGCGAACCGGCGCGCGAGCGACCCCGGATCGATCTCGCGACCCTCCGAGAGCTCGAGGTAGACCTCGCGCGCCATCGCCGCGTCGTCGGTGTAGGGCCACGGCCCGTCGTGCAGGTTCTCCCTCGCCTCGATCATGGGGTCGATGATGAACGCTGGCGCGAAGAACGTCTCACCGAACGCGTCCCCCAACGCCAACCACTCCAGCGATCGCCTGGCGCGCTCGGTCCTCACCTCGTGGAGTTCGAGCTGGTTTCCCGTCATGTTCGTGTCTTCCATACACACACCTCCTCGTTCCAGTCTGGACGCCCAACCCGCGCCACGCGACGCCTCATTCCTCGCCGAGGTCGGATCGGAGCCGGGGCGCAGCGGTTGGAGACCAGCGCGAGCGGGGGTGACGGCGCATTCTCACGCGTCATGTCCCGAGACCGCCCCGTGGGCGAAAGTATGGCTGGAGCGTGACAACTCCTTCCCACCCTCTATGATGCCAGTCGCACTCTCTTGCTTCTGGACGAAGCGGCGCCACTCCGCAGCGCCATCTGCCTTCTGTCCACCCCAGACCGATCGTTCGAGTCACGCTCGAATGAGCGCCCATCGAACGTGCATGCACCACGAACGGAGCACCTTTGGCCCATTCGACACGAACGCTCGTTTTTATCGTCTCGGCCCTCCTCATGGGCTGCCTCCCCAACCTGACTGACCCCTCTGACGCGGGCGTCGACGCGAGCGGCGACGTGAGCAGCGACGCAGGCGACGCGGGCGCTGACACGGGTGATGGCTGCGAGACGATCGCGGATCCCGTGGCCTGGTGCATGAGCGAGAGCAAGTGTGGGACCGTCGATCGAGGCGATTGCCCGGACATCGATTGCGGTGAGACCTGTTCGGATTCCGACTCCTGCGTGGAGAACGCGTGTATGTGCGACGACGATAAAATCGATGTCGTCGCGTCGTGTTCCCAGGAAGGCAAGGTCTGTGGAGCGCTCACCGAACGAACCACATGCAGTGGGAGGGTCATCGAGTGCGGCATGTGCGCGAACTTCGAGGCCTGTGGCGAAGGGGTCTGCGAGCTACCACGCATCGAACCCCCGAGTATGTACAGCGCCACACAACAGCTTCGACTGGGCACGGGCATGGGGTACGGCGACGGCTACCTCCTCATGTCATCAGACCCCCCTGGGGGACCTGAAAACACCATCTTCTCCGTCAACCTGGCCACGAGCGAGGTCAGCACGGTAGACATCGAAGACGGCACCTCGAACCCGTTGACGCTCGGAGCCGACATCGACGTCGAAGGCGCCTACGCGCTCATCGGCTCTCCCGCGGCGCCGAACGAGAGCAACGGACTCGCGCTCCCATTCAAACGCGAAGGCGACACCTGGCTTCCGTTCCAGAATCAGGAGCAGGGCGGCATCCAGACACTCGTCGACCCCCTGACCTCCGAGGAGGTCGAAGGTTTTGGAAAGCACGTCGCCGTGGACTACCCCTACTTTGCGGTGTCCACCTCTCGCTACAATCCGACCCCTGATATCACGAACGCCAGAGGACTCGTGCACCTGTGGAAACACGAAGGCGGCCAGTTCGTCGCGCTCGATACGACGCTGTTGAACCCCACGGTCGAAGAGCAGAGTACGTTCCTGAACGCCCAGTATGGCGAGAGCATCGACCTCGGCTCGGGCATGTTCTTCGTGAGCTCGACCAAAGCATTCAACCCATTGGGCAAGGCCTGCGGGCTCGTGCGCGTCTTCTTCCTCGAGGAGGCCGAGTCTGGGCAGCCTCTCAGCTCGGATCTGCGTGATGTCGACTGTGATAGCCAAAACGAAGGCGTCGCCGACAAGGTGCTTGGGAGCAACTTCGGACAGTCCGTCCACTTCGATGGCGAGACCCTCCTCGTGTCAGCCCCCAGGTACGACCAGGCCGAGGGGCCGGGTGCCCTCTACGTCTTCGACTACGACGCGACGGCGAGTGACGTCTCGGACCGCTTCGCCGAGCCCACACGCATCGAGCTGCCGCTCATCGAAGGGCTCTTTCTGCGCGACGACGCGTGGAGCCTCACGCGCGCAGGTGACACCATCATCGTCGGGCTCGACGCCATGGGCATGACGAAGGTAGAGGACGACCCGATGAACCCATCCCTTCTCAACAATGAGGGGTTGATCGCCATCGTACGCAAGGACGCCCAGGGCACATGGGCGTTCGAGAAATACTGGATCCCCGGCGACTTCGAAGGCGAGACCTACAGGTTCGGAGCCGTCGTCGCAGGGACACCGGAAGGCAAGCTCTACGTCTCGGCCCCAGCCGCTACGACGCCCACGGGAACAGGTGACCGAGACGTAAGCGGGCGCGGTGCCACGGTCGAACTCGACATGAACGAGCCGTAGCTCACGTTGAATGCAGCATGATCCGGCTCACCTTCTGGAGCCGCGCAGTGCGCTCCCATGCGTGTCCGATCAAGCGGCCACGCATTTCATCGCCTCCACGGCCCGGCTGATGGAGTACTCATGCGGATATCGTCGCCTGAGCTACTCGCACATCCAACCCTTGAGCACGAGTCCCAGGAACCAAACCGGACACGCATTCACAATACCCCATCAATATCGCGATGCCACGCCGACATCGGGCTTTGAAGAAGGGTATCGAGTGTCAACTCCAACATGCGTGTGGACTCGCGAGCTTTGATTCAATAGACGATCTCCCCAAAGTTGACGTCGACATAGTGCTGAACCTCCTCACCATACTTTAGTTCGAAGTACTCCATAAGCAAATCAGGCATCGTAGTTCCTCTGAAGTACCGCTCTTCGTCGACAACTTTTCGTTCCAGAGCTCGTTCATAGTACTGCTCACCTCTTGCTGTGATGGAATCGGCGATCAAAATCGAAACCGAATCGGAATAGCCCTGTTCCATAAGATGGCTCTGCATTTCCATAATCACCAACATGTATTCGAGATAGACGAACGCCACATCGTCTCTCGAAAGTATGTCCATGAACGACAGCGTCGGATCGCGCATGGCCAAGTCCATATACTCCCAGGCATCCAATTTAGGTTGACGTGGGCTCATGACCAGTCTTCTACCTTGTCGTGTATCATGACTTTTCACAACAATCTCATGTTCTCATCAAGCACCAATGAAACAAAGGAACAACCCGATTATACTGTGACATTGAGTTCTACTCGGGCGCGAGTCGACCGGGTTTGTCTCACGAGCATTCCTGAGGCGGTTGGCCTGACCTAAGTGGCTTTAAACGCGTAAGAATCATCTCTACGCGTTGCGGTTTTTCGCTGCCATTTTTCACCACTGCACTTCTGCTACACTGTGTTGAAGTCGGCGTTCTGCAATGCTTCTACTTTACTTATGCTATCTAACCAATATGTTGCACCGTCAGAACGGACAAATATAGGATTGCTTCCCCAGACAAAAAAAGCATCATCTAAGGTCCTTACATACTCAGCTGAGTTGTAGTAAAATACCCACCCCTCAACACCTATCTCTTTTGAATCCAAAACATCCATTCTTCTGTTCATTATTTTTAGCACTTCGCGAACTAAAATAGCTGCTTCTTCATGGGTCATATCCAGGTATCTCTTGCATATCTAGTACATTCAAACCGTCGTAGGATTTTGCGTCGATTCAAACAGTAAGACTCTTGAAAAGTAACGATTAAAACCGTTGCCAATTCCTGAGTAGGGCTAGTAGATCACTCGGCCCATGACCAGCAGAAACGGATTCAACCAATTCATCCTCAATGGCTATCATTGCCGGGCGTGAATACACTGCGCGACCATCAATGATATCCAACCAGTCATAGGCCGCCATTAACGCTCGTTGCATCACATAGCTTGGCGGTAAGTCATTTTGCTCCATGTATCGAATTAGCCTGTTGACGTTTTCCATTTCCAAGTCGTTCATTTGTCAACCCCTTATTGTATACCTGTCTCTTATACACATCTCCGAGCCCACGAGACAGGCAGAAATCTCG
>CAJXPN010000119.1 GCA_913058025.1 uncultured Myxococcales bacterium
CCACGCCTCGTCCGAGGCCGCCGGCCCCATCCCCTCGAGCAGCAGCTCCCCGCGACCCCACGCCTCGAGCATCTCGGCGCGCGTGAAGCTGTACTCCTCGAAGACGCGCCCGATCTCGGCGGAGAGCTGGAACCGACGGCGCTCCACGCCGTCGGCGCCGCCGCGGTCCTCGTCCGTCCCCACGTAACGGCGCGCCGGCTCGAGCGCGTCGACCTCGTCCAGCCACGCCTGGTCACACAGCGCGTCGTGAACGAGCCCGCGCAGCGCGCGCCGCTCCAACAACACCACCCGCGGATCGTACGCCTTCAGGCTCTGCTCGAGGAACTCACCGAGCTCCACGAACGACACGTTCGCGGCCACGCCCAGCCGACGCGCGAGCTCCACGCGCAACCACTGGGCGACGTGCTCGTCCGGCACGACGACCACGACCTGTCCCAGCGCCCCGAGCTTGTCCAGCTCACGCTGCGCCCCGAACTGCGCCGCGAGCCGACCCGCGAGCCGCTCCGTCCTGTTCGCATGGAAGATGTGCAGCATCGCCTACGCCCGCTGTGGTGGTCCGTTCCCTGGTCCACCTTCAAGACCCCAACCTGACACACGCGCTCTCGCCCGCGCAAGCGGTCGGACTGCGCGAACGTTCAGCATTACGATCATTTGAACCGATTCGGCTTCTCGCCGTGATCTCATACCACGCCGCCGCTCCACGCGGTCCATGTGGCGTGTCGAGTTATCGCCCGACGACCGCTCCTCGTTGCGTGGGAGAGGTCGTTTTTCCCACGGCCCGAAAAAATCGACCTCTCCCACGCAACACACGGCGGCTCGCTGCCGAAAACCCCCGCGGAGGTCGCACAGGCCCCCTCACGGCCGAACGCGAGAGCAGAAGAGGAGCGCGCAGCGATGGAAGACATGAAACGCAGGATAGGCGCCGGCGCGGCCGCGATGCTCGCGGCCACGCTCTGGGCTCCCGACGTGTTCGCCCAGGCGCCCGGTCAGGGATCGAGCCCCATCGGGCTCGTCGTCGTCCTCGCGGCGCTCTCGCTCGTCCCGTTCCTGCTCATCATGGTCACGAGCTTCGTGAAGGTCGCCGTGGTGCTCTCCCTTCTCCGCACCGCCATCGGCGCCCAGCAGGTCCCGCCCAACCAGGTCATCACGGGCATGGCCATCATCCTGAGCGTCTACATCATGGCGCCCGTGCTCTCGGACACCTGGCAGATCGTCGAGCCCACGGTCTCGGCCATCGAGCAGGCGCAGGAGCGCGGCGAGGACGCCTCGCTCAACGCGTCGGAGTACCTGGAGCTGGGCCAGGCCGCGGGGGCGCCGCTCGAGGCGTTCCTCCTCAAGCACGCCGATGAGACCGAGCGCCTGCTCCTCTACGACCTCGCGCTCCAGCTCCGCTCCCCCGAACAGCAGGCCTCGCTCGCGCCCGACGACGCCATCATCCTCGCCCCGTCCTTCGTCCTCACCGAGCTCAAGGAGGCCTTCGTCATCGGCTTCCTGCTCTTCGTACCGTTCCTCATCGTCGACCTCGTCGTCGCCAACATCCTGCTCAGCTTGGGCATGCACATGCTCAGCCCGACCACCGTCAGCCTCCCCTTCAAGCTCCTGCTCTTCGTCCTCGTCGACGGCTGGTACCTCGTCGTGAAGGGCCTCATCCTGGGGTACGTCTGAGATGGAAGAACACCTGCTCGTCGTCGCCCGTGAGGGGCTCCTCCTCGCGCTCATCGCCTCCGCCCCGCCCGTGCTCACCAGCATGCTCGTCGGCCTGTTCGTCAGCGTCATCCAGGCCACGACCCAGATCCAGGAGCAGACCCTCACGTTCGTCCCAAAGCTCGTCGCCGTCTTCGCCGCGCTCGCTGTCTCCGCGCCCTGGATCGGCTCCCAGCTCGTGCGCTTCACGCGGCTCGTCTTCGAGACGATCCCCACCGCGTCGTTCTGACGATGCAGCAGCTACTGGACCTCCTCAACGACCCAGGCGTCCAGCGCGCCATCGAGCGCGCGATCCTGCTGGGCGCGCTCGTCACCGCGCGCGTCGCCCCGATCGTCCAGCTCGTGCCTTACCTGGGCGGCAAGGCCACGCCCCAGACCGTCAAGCTCGGGCTGTCCATGGCGCTGACCGCGCTCGTCTTCCCGCTCGTGTTCGCCTCCGGTGCCGCGGACGCGCTCCCCAACGACCCCATCTCCATCACCGCGCTCGTCTTCAAGGAGGCGCTCATCGGCACCGCCTTCGGCTTCGTCGCCTCGCTCGTCTTCGAGGCCACCCGCATCGCCGGACAGCTCATCGACAACGCCCGCGGGCAGACACAGGCCACCGCGTTCGCCCCTCAGCTCCCCGAACGCGTCTCCGTCTCGGCCGACCTGCTCTACCAACTCTCCGCGCTCGTCTTCATCGTGCTCGGCGGCCACCAGCTCCTCATCGCCGCGCTGCTCGGGTCCTACGTCTCGATCCCGCCGCACCAGTTCCCCGAGCTCGGCGCCAACGTCCAGCAGGCCGCTCTCGCCATCGCCCGCCTGGGCGCCGACGCCATCACGCTGGGCGTCCTGCTCGCCTTCCCCGTCACCGCCTCGATCCTGCTCACCGAGATCGTCCTCGCGTTCGTCAACCGCGCCGCCCCTCAGATCAACGTCTTCTTCCTCGGCATGCCGCTCAAGGCCTGCGTCGGCCTCGCCGCGCTCGTCTTCGCCCTCGACGCCATCATCGGACGCGTCATGAGCGAGGCCGCCTCTTACATGAGCTGGGTCGAGCGCCTGCTCGCTGCGATCTGAAAGGAGGAGCGCATGAGCGAAAAGACCGAGCAACCATCACCCAAGCGCCTCAGGAAGGCGCGCCAGGACGGCGACATCGCCAAGTCCGCCGAGTTCACCGGCGTCGCCGTCATGCTCGCTGCGCTCGGCGCGATCACCTTCTCGGCCGAATCCATCGCGCTCCAGCTCATGGCCTCGATGCGCCGCTCCATCGCGCTCGCCACGACGCCCGGCGTCGGCCGCTCCGAGCTCGTCGGCGGCTACCTCATGGAGTCGCTCCAGGGCCTCGGCCTCATGCTCGCGCCCCTCCTCGGCGCGGCGTTCGCCGCCAGCGCGCTCGTGTCCTACGTCCAGACAGGCGCCGTCTTCACCGTCAAACCGCTCACCCCGGACACCAACAAACTCAACGCCGTCAACGGCTTGAAGAACATGGTCAACAAGGACAAGGTCGTCGACCTCGTCAAGAACCTGCTCAAGCTCAGCGTCATGTTCGTCATCGGCTACTCGCTCTTCATGGACGCGCTCCCACAGCTCGCGCCCACCCCGACCTCCTCGCTCCCGCGCGCCTTCGTCGTCTTCAACACCGCCGCCTTCGACATCGCCACCCGCCTCGTCGGCGCCCTCGTGATCTTCGGCGTCGCCGACCTCTTCTGGACCCGCCACAAGTGGACCAAGAAACACATGATGAGCAAGGACGAGGTCACCCGCGAATACAAGGAGTCCGAGGGCGACCCGATGATCAAGTCCAAGCGCAAGCAGCTCCACCAGGAGATGATGCGCGAGGCGTCCATGTCTCAGGTCCAGAAGGCCGACGCCGTCGTCGTCAACCCCACCCACGTCGCCGCCGCCATCGCCTACACCCCAGGTGAGATGCTCGCGCCAGAGGTCCTCGTCGCCGGCCGCGGCGACCGCGCCAAGGCCATCAAGGACCTTGCGCGCAAGCACGACGTCCCCATCGTCAAGCAGGTGCCCCTCGCGCGCGCGCTCGCCGACCTCGACTCCGGCGACCCCATCCCGGAGGACCTCTACGGCGCCACCGCCGAGGTCCTGCGCTTCGTCTACTCACTCCGCGCCGACCGCGACCACACCCACTGACCCCACAGGCAAGGAAGGCCACGCCATGCAGATGTACCCCGAGGAGCTCACCGCCGCCCTCGAGTTAGGACACTCCTACCTCGAACGCTCCAAGCTCGAACCCGCCCAGAAGATCTTCAGCGGCGTCACCGCCATCGCCCCGCAGAACGCCTACGCCTGGTTCGGCCTCGGGCTCATCGCCCAGGCTCAGGGCGACCTCGAGCGCGCCCACCAGCTCGTCTCGCACTCCGTCCAGCTCGACCCGAGGGCCCCCGGCGCGCGCGTCGCCCTCGCCGAGATCCAGGCTCGCCGAGGCGAACCCGCCGCCGCGCTAGCCGCGCTCGAGCCCATCCTCGCCAGCCTGCCTTCAATAGACTCGACCTCGGCTCGGCGCGCCCGCGCGCTCGCGCTCTCACTGGGCGCCACGCTCCCGAAGTGACCACCCGCGGCTCCGCTGAACGCGCCGAAACACATCCAGGAGAGGAGGGGAGATGAGCATGAAGACGGCCGACCACGACGGCGCCTACAAGAAGCTGTTCTCGAACGTTCACATGGTCCGCGCGCTGATCGAGGCGTTCGTCTCCAGGGAGCTCGCGGACGAGCTGGCCTTCGAGTCGATGACCTCGATCAACGTCGAGTTCCGCGCGCGCTCCCTCACCCAGCGCGCGTCGGACCTCATCTGGAGGATCCCCTCCTCGGGCGAGGACGTCTACATGATGCTCATGCTCGAGTTTCAGTCCTCGACCGACGTGAACATGCCCATGAGGTTCTTGACCTACACGGCGATGCTCTACGACCAGCTCATCAGCGAGGGGCTCTCGCTGTCGAAGAGCAAGCTCCCTCCCGTGCTCCCCGTCGTCCTCTACAACGGCTCCTCCACGTGGAACGTGACGACGCGCACGCTCGAATGCATAGACGTCGACACGCACTCCAAGCTGCGGGATTATCAGCCTGATCTGAGCTATTATCTGATCGACATCGGCCGCCTCGTACGCGCCCAAGTCGAGGACATCGACGACCCCGCCTCGATGCTCTTCGAGCTCGAGCGGGTACAGAAGCTCGACGAGCTCAGGCCTCGCCTCGAGCGGCTCGTGGAGTTGCTCGACCTGTTCCCGGCGGGGCTCGAGGAGCTCTACGCCATCTGGTTCGAGCGCGTGATGGGACCTCGCACCAAGATCAACCTGACCCACGACGACATCAAACACTTCAGGAAGGAGCCCACCATGTTGAGTGAGACGATCGACCGCTGGCACAGGGAGGCCACCGAGAAGGGACTCGAAGAAGGCCGCGAGAAAGGTCTCGAGGAGGGCCGCGAGGAGGGCCGCGAGGAGGGCCGCGAGGAGGGCCGCGAGGAGGGTATGTTGAACCTCCTCACTCGCCTGCTCGAGGCTCGGTTCGGCCCCTCGAACACAAGGGCAGAGGCGCTCGGAACTCTGACGACCGAACAGATCGAGGAGGTCGGTTTGAGGCTCGTCACCCGACCCGACGCTGGCGAGCCCGAGCTGCTCGCGTTCGAGCTGGGGTGAGCGTCCTCGAGACCGCCCGCTCGCTCGCTCGCGGCGCTGGTCTGACCAAGTAACGGTTGCGTCAGAAAACCCCTTCACGC
This sequence comes from uncultured Myxococcales bacterium, assembly GCA_913058025.1. Taxonomy (GTDB): domain Bacteria; phylum Myxococcota_A; class Bradymonadia; order Bradymonadales; family Bradymonadaceae; genus CAJXPN01. The sequence continues at coordinate 5,420 of CAJXPN010000119.1, forward strand.
ATGATCGTCGCCACCTTATGGCCTGTATCTCTACTGTGCCCGGCACACGCGGCGGACATGCTCGACAGCACCGACGACACCCCCGAAAACCTCTCCAGTGAAGTCGACGCGTTACGCGCCCGGCTCCGCAAGATCGCCGCCGCGAGCAGCTCCCCCGTCGCGGGCGTCTCCGACGTCCTCACCGGCCTGGACGCCATGCTCGAGCAGCTCGTCTCCGCAGAGCTCGACGCGCGCGCTCTCACGCACGTCTCCCTGCTCACGCACGGTCTCGACGCGGTCGCGTCGTTCCTCGAGCTCGAGAACGGAACCGAACACGACGAGGCCGAGAAGGCGCCCACCGCGATCGACCCCTCCGGAGGACTCCAGCAGTTCATCGCCGCCTTCCAGAAGGAGGCCAAGAAGCGGATGTCCGGGCTCTCGCTCTCGATGATGAACATCTTCCATGAGGCCGCCGCCGACTCCTCGCTCGAGTCGAGCGCGCAGCACCTCCACGCGATCCGCGGCGGCGCCGCGATGCTCAACCTCACGCACGTCGCGCAGCTCTCCGGCCTCATGGAACAGGTCATCGGCACGATGCGGCGCGTGCCCACCTCCGAGCGCGACTGGCCCACCCAGGCGCTCCTTCGCGGATACCACCTCCTCAAGACCGCCTCCGACGACCCCTCCGTCTACGTCGATCCCGAGGCCGCAGACGACGTCTGCTCCGACCTACGCGACACCTTCGACGCGCTCTCCATCGAAGCCAACACGCCACACACGACCCACAACCCGCGCGCACCCCGCGCCGCTGCGCAAGGCGTGAAACCCGCCGAGCCCGTCGAACCCGTCGGCCCGCTCGAGCAACGCATCCTCATCGTCGACGACGTCGAGACCATCGCCGCCTCCGTCGGCTTCGTCCTCTCCGAGCTCGACCTCCCACTCGACATCGCAGAGAACGGAGAGCAAGCCCTCTCCATGATGCGCAAGTCTCCGTATTCGCTCGTCATATCAGACATCGACATGCCCCGACTCGACGGCATCGCGCTCACCCGAATGATGCGCGACGACCCCACGCTCAATAACCTCCCCATCATCCTGCTGACCTCGCTCGACCACCCCTCCGAGCGCGACGCCGGCCTCGAGGCCGGCGCGAACGACTACATCATAAAGGGCTCGATCGGCGGCGGAGAGCTCATCGCGCGTGTGCGCGACCTCCTCCAGATCGCCCCCTTCGTGCCCGCCGCGCGAGAGAGAGAACCTCGCCGACGCATCCTCGTCGCCGAGGACACCGAGACCGTCGCCGCCTCCATCGCCTTCGTCCTCTCCGAGGCCGAGATCGACATCGTCCTCGCGTCCAACGGCACCGAGGCACTGGCCAAACTCAAGCGCGAGCCCTTCGACCTCCTCATCTCCGACTGGCAGATGCCGTCGATGACCGGCATCGAGCTGATCGAGGAGGCCCGCGCCTACCCACCTACGGCCGATATCCCAATCATCTTGCTGACATCGCTCGACTCCGATACGGTTCGCGACCGTGCGCTGAGCGCCGGCGCGAACCGCTTCCTCGTCAAGGGACAGATCGGCGGCGGCGCCCTCCTCGCGCTCGTCGAAGATCTGATCGCGCAATCCTGACGAAGACACTGGCCGCCCAACATGCCTGACCCTCTCATCCTCATCCTCGACGACAGCGAGCTGGTCGCCAGCATGCTCGAGATGATCTGCGGACAGCTCGGCTACCGCACCTCGACCGCGCTCCTCTTCGAGGAGGTCCTCCCGCTCATCGTCCAGGAGCGGCCCTCCGTGATCCTCTCCGACGTCAACCTGCCCGACCTCCCCGTCGACGACCCCGTCTCCTCGCTGCGCGCCATCCCCGCGCTCGCCGACACCCCGATCGTCCTCATCTCGGGCCAGCCTCAGGACGCGCTCGACGCGCTCGCCTCCTCACGAGGCGCACAGGCCGCCGTCTCCAAGGACGCCGGCCTCCCCGGCATGGCCGCCGCGCTCGCACCCATCCTGGCGAACCTCGCGCCGCGCTGACCCGCCCGGAACCCCCCAACGCTCGACATACACCGCGGAGACGGCGCCATGGACCTGTCCGACGACGACCTCGAGGTCTTTCGAGAGGCGACGGGGCATCCCCTCATGATGCTCCGCGCGCTCTCCATCTGGCATGAATGGGACGATGAACTCCCCGCCGACGTACGACCCGGCGTCATGTCGATGTACGTCGTACGCAACGCTCTGCACGAAGACGTCATGAGGTTGACCGACGACCTCCCCTCTCCAGACCACCACGCGTTCATCCTCTCCGGCAGGATGAGGGGGGTATCGGATGGGACGAGGTGCAGACTGGGGATGGCGCGCGCGCGCGACTGCTACGCGGCCCTCGAGGCCGTCGGAACATGCGCCGAGGCCAACGGCCTCGACCCCGCCGCGATCGCCTCCGCGCTACGAGCATGGCGACCCGCCGAGGACGTACAGCTGCTCGGCTGCGGCAGCGATTGGTTCGAGTTCTGGCCCAGGACGACCAACGGCGTGGACGCCACGAGGGAACTCTTCGACGTCTTCCCGATGCTCTCCGACGTCCTCGATCATGATGAAATCATTCATCAATCGGACAGCTGTGGCACCGTATTCTTGAACTGGTAGCGGCGACAGAGCGCCAGCCCGAGGGTGATATCAGCCCGAAAGCTCCGTCGCCGCGATGATCAGCGCGATCCAACCCACGATGAGCGCCACGCCGCCGATCGGCGTGATCGCGCCGAGCCACTTGATGCCCAACAGCACGAGCGCGTAGAGCGACCCCGAGAAGACGATCACCCCCCCGACCATGAACCACCCGGCGACCACCGCCGCCGTGGACTGCGTCTGCGACAGCACCCACGCCACGGCGATGAGCCCGAGACCGTGGGACATCTGGTACGACGACGCTGTCTGCCAGACCTCCAGCGCGCGCTCGTCCACCCGATCCCGCAGCGCGTGCGCTCCGAACGCCCCCATCGCCACCGACAACATCGCGAACACGCCACCGAACGTCGCGAACACCTTCACCATCGAATGACCTCACTTGGGCCCGAGCACCTGCACGGGCTTTTGCCGACCGATGAGGAACCTCGCCGAACGCTCCGGGAGCAGGTTCGGCTCGAGATCCTCCTTGAAGACTTTCTTGAGCGCCTTCGCACGCGCGGTGCGGTCGCTCTTGTCGTTCACGTTGAGAAGCTCGACGGCGTAGAGCGCGATGTCCTGTCTCTTATACACATCTGACGCTGCCGACGATCTACTCTGTGTAGAT
>CAJXPN010000120.1 GCA_913058025.1 uncultured Myxococcales bacterium
TCTACACAGAGTAGATCGTCGGCAGCGTCAGATGTGTATAAGAGACAGGTATAGACGCGGCGCGCCGATGTTGCAGTGTATAGAGAAGTCGATTCGTCTGAGTCGATGGGTTGCGTGCGGAAAATGTGCTTTGATGAAATCGGGAGGGGGCGGATGATGAAGTAGAGTGACCTGAGTCCGACCGAAGGAGGCGACATGGCGACGGAGAAGGTTGAAGATCGTGGCGGGACGGGGCTCATGGGGCTGCTGATCTTCGGACCGCTCAAGCTGATCTGGTGGTCGCTCGTGATCGCGACGCCGGTGCTCGGCGTGTGGGTCGGGTCGTCGCTCGCGGCGTACCTGAATGGGCCGCGTTGGCTGGTCATGTTGGCGGGCGCGCTGCTCTTCCCGGTGCTGCCGCTGGGCTGGGAGTGGCTCTCGTGGACGCGCAAGAAGCGCAAGGCCAGGGAGAAGGAGCGCGAGTATACGCCGATGCTCTCCTTCTGGGACCGCTCCGTGCTGCGCACGCTCTTGATCAATGTCGTGTTCCTGGGCGCGCTGTTCGCCTACTTCCCCAAGGAGTCGTTCGTGGCGCTCTCGGCGCGCGGCGACTGGCCGCTCGACGGTCAGGAGTTCGAGCAGGCCGACGACGCGCGCGCCGTGATGCTCGAGGGGGCTGGCCGGCTGGAGTGGCTCTACGAGCTCGCGAACAACAACGCCTACGAGGAGTACGCGGGCGCTCAGAGCGAGGTCGAGGCGCCGTCCGCGGGAGAGGTCGCCCGCGTGGACATCACCGAGGGCGGCGGCGAGGGCGCCGCCATCGAGGGTAAGGCGGGCGTGCCGAAGGCTGAGGGGTCGGCCTCTCCTTCTGGCGGCGAGAAGAAGCCCGACGAGAAGCCTGTGAAGACGGGCTCCAGGATCGTCATCGAGGACTCGGGCGCGCGGCTGCCCACGGGCTCTGGAACGGGCTCGGGGACGGGCAAGTCCACCCCCGCGCGCAAGCCTGGACAACCCCCGAGCTGGCCCATGTCCGCGACGCTGCACCCTGTCGTCGCCCAGATGCCCTCCCACGCCGAGACCAACATCGAGTCGGTCGCCAGGTACATCACCGAGCGTGAAGACGACCCGTTCCTCAAGGTCAAGGCGCTACACGACTACGTCGCCGATCGCATCGCCTACGACGTCGTGTCGCTGCGGAGTGGCAACTTCGCGCCCCAGAACGCCGAGGCGGTCTTCCGCGCCCGGAAGGGCGTGTGCGCGGGCTACGCGACGTTGCTCGCCGAGCTCGGGCGCCACGCCGGCGTCGAGATCGTCGTGCTCACGGGCGACAGCAAGTCTGGAATCATGAGCGGTGACAGCATGGGCCACGCCTGGAGCGCGGCCAAGATCGACGGAGGCTGGTACCTCATGGACGCGACTTGGAACGCGGGCAGCGTCGACGGCCCGACGTTCACCAAGAAGTACGGGACGGACTACCTGTTCACGCCGCCCGAGGTCTTCGGCCTGAGCCACCTTCCCAAGGATGACAAGTGGCAGCTGCGCGCGGAGCCGCTCTCACGCGCCGAGTTCACGCGCGGCCCCGAGCTCAGGCCCTCCTTCTACGGCCACGGCCTCGAGCTCGTGACCCCGCAGCGCGCGCAGTTCGACGCGACCGGGACTGCCACGATCACGCTCAAGAACCCGCGCCAGAAGGCGCTCAGCGCGCGCATCGTGAAGGACGACAGCGGCGGCAAGGGCGAGCGCTGCGAGAAGACCGACGGCATCGACGTCACGATCTCGTGCCCGCTCTCCCTGTCTGGGACCTACCGGATCGTGCTCTTCGCTGGCGAGTACAACGCGACGTTGTGGGGCGTGGCCAACTTCACGGTTCACAGCAAGCGGTGACGCCCGAGCAGGCGAACGAGCAGGTGTACGAGGAGAGGCCAGCGCGAACGATCGCGCTGGCCTCTTCGTGTCTGCTCGATCGCGTCAGGTCTGGTGTCTACCAAGAGTGGATGATGGTGTTGAAGGTGCTCAGCTCCATCTTCATGAGCGCGCCCGTCTTGAGCACGGCGTACATGATGTCGGGGTCTTCCGGGTCGAGCACCGCGCCGCCGTAGTTGACGATGTTGCTGTTGCCCAGCATCGAAATCGAGACGCTCCGCACGACATCGTAGTCGGAGCGAAGGATCGCCTCGTCGCCGAAGTCCTCGAGCCCCGTGTCGCTGTAGATGCCCTCGCTGCGTCCCGTCTTGAGGTCCACGATGGCGCCGTTGCGCGAGTCCTCCCTGCCGACCGCCCAGATGACCTCACGTGAGGGGTCCCAGAACATGTTCGAGAAGCCGATGCCTTCATAGCCTGGCCCGCTGCTCTCGTTGGCGCGATCTCCCGTGGTCAGGTCGAAGCTGTAGAGGTCGCTGTTGCTCACGCCGTACAGCACGCCTTCGTGCAGGAGCAGGCCCTGCACGGGGAACTGGAGCACCATGCCCGCGCCGATGGGATCGGGCGCCGGGACAGGCGCGGGGCCACCTCCCGGGCTGTGGCCCTGTCCCCCCCAGCGGGACACGACCGTGCAGGTCTTCCGGTCCGGGCTGATGGTGACGATGCCGTCGCCCTCACGAACGCCGCGCATCGACAGGTAGATGGTGCCGTCCGGGCCGATCTCGAAGGCCTGCGACTGGAAGGACACGCTGACGAGGTCGCCCAGCGCGGAGGGCCTGAAGCACTGTCCAAAGTCTGCGGTCAGGTCTCCCGTCCTCGCAGACTGCGACATCCAGACCAGCGTGCGCTCACCGCTGGTCGGGTCGATGCGCACGATCTCTCGTGTCGTGCTGGTGGACTCTCCCGTGCCTCCTCCATAGGTGTAGAGCATGCCATCCGCGCCGAGCCGGATCACGTTGGCGCCCGTGAGCGGCTGCAGCGTCCCCTGGCCAGGCGCGAACGTGGGCTGCGGGCTCTCATACCCCGAGCCGAACGCTTGCTGCCCCGTCTGTATGTCGGGGTAGAGCCCGGTGACGACGCGCCGATCGCGCGTGTCGATGTTCCAGGCCACCACGCTCGCGGACTTGATGTACTGCGGGTTCGTCCACTTCACGATCGCGAACATCTCGCGCGTGGCGGGGTTGAACACGCCGCTGAACCACGAGGCGCCCGAGGCGTTCTGCTCGTACCACGCCTTGAACGCGGGGCCCTGGCCGTACTCGATGGGCCACACCGCGTCGAGGTACCCCGCGGGGCTCGCGCAGTTCACGATGGGACCTGCGGGGAAGCCGCCCATGGTGATGTCGACGTCGTTCGGGTCGACGAACCCAGAGCCCGTGCCGCCTTCGCCGCCCCGGCCATCACTGACCGTGCGGCACCGGCAGTCGATCTCGAGCTTGGTGGGGCGACGTAGCCACTGCGAGAACGTGCCGCAGCCGTGGTTGTAGTAGGGCTTGTCTGCGTGAATGGCGTCGATCGAGCGTCGGCACAGCGCCTCGCCGTCGTTGATCTCTTCCTCCTGAAAGCACACGCTCCCCCAGTCGCAGCGCTCGAGCAGGTCGTTGGGCTCATCGACCGAGTTGTTGCACTCGCGCTCCTTGATCTTGATGGTGGGCTCATAGAGTGAGCTCCGTGGCCCCTCGATGCGACACGCCGTGTTGCCCGTCAGAGGACACTCGCAGTACGCCTCGCCCGTGCCGCTGTTGGTGCCGCAGGGGAGCGACGCGGAGCACGTCGTCTTCTTCTTGACGGGGTTCATGCACAGGTCGCTCTCGTAGAGCCCCCTCGGATCGTCGGGGTTGCAGACGAGGAGGTCGCCCTCGCCTTCACACGCCGGATCCGGCATGTCCGGAGCGCCCGTGTCTGTGGTCCCCGTGTCTGTGGAGCCCGTGTCTGTGGCGCTCGCGTCCGCGGCGCCCGTGTCCGCGGACGCGTCGACGGAGGAGTCCTGACCCGCGTCGTCAGCGGTGCCTCCTGGGTCCGGTGAGCACCCCTGGCCGAAGAGGCATAGCGCGAGGATGCTCGAGAGCGGGAGGAGCGTGCGAGTGTGAGGCATGAAGCTTGACCTTGCTGGTGGCGTTCGGGCGGCACGTGGGGCGTCGAGTTCACATCGCGCGTCGTGCCCAGACGCCCTACTATAGCGGCCCGCACATTCGAAGCTCTGTAGAGACATTGCGACACACGTGACCTGCTCCACCACACATGGAAACCGATGATGGAGAGCTCAGAGGCGTTCGGGGAATTGCGCAGCCTCCTCAACCGCGGCCGCCCCTCGACCGTGGTCTTCATGCGCCTGATGCACCTGTGCGCGGCGCGCTGGGGCGAGGCGCCCGCGGAGGTCGAGGACGCGTGGCTCCCCTACGTCGCGTCGCACCTGGGGAGCTGGCCGGACACGCACCGGCTGCTCGACGTGTCCGACGTCACGTTCGACCCGCGCGAGCCGGCGCCGTGGATGGCGCTGGCTCGGCGGCTGTCGCTGTCGCGCTCGGGCCTTGGCGACGACGACGTCGACGCGATCGGCCTGCGCACGGTGCACCGCGAACTGCGCGGACTCGACCTGAGCCACAACGCCCTCGGGCAGCAGGGCGCGCGCAGGCTCGCGCGGCTGCTGAGCCGGACCAGCGCGCTCGAGTCGCTCGACGTCTCACACAACACGATCGGGTGGCCCGCGGCGCGCGCGCTGCTCGACGCGCTCGCGCCGACCTCGGTCCGCGCGCTCACGCTCGGCGGCGTCTCGGGCTCGGGCGACGGCGTCGAGGGGCTCATCGGCGCGGACACGTCAGGGTTCGACGCGTTGGAGGTCTCGAGGGTCTTCCTGGGCGACGCGCGCTGCGCCGCGCTCATCGGCTCTGGGCTCTTCGACGGCCTCGAGCGCCTCTCGCTCGTGGGCCTGAGCATGGGCGACCTGAGCGCGGCGGCGCTGGCCGAGCGCGCGTTCGCGCGGCTGCGCGCGCTCGACCTCTCCGGGAGCTTCTTTCACATCGGGGAGCACGGCGGCGTGCTCGCGAGGCTCGACGCGCCGACGCTCGAGTCGTTCGCGCTGCGCGACACGCTCATCTCGACGCATGGCGCGGACGAGCTCGCGTACGCGCCATGGTTCGTGGGTCTGCGCGCGCTCGACCTCTCGTATGGCCGCATGGGGGCGGGCATCGTGCGCCAGCTCCTGAAGCCGGGCGGACTCCGGGGCCTGCGGTCGATCGACCTGTCGTTCGCGAAGCCGGACCGGGCCGACCTGGTGGCGCTGGCGCGTGAGGCGACGCAGCTCGAGCGCGTCTCTCTCGGTATGTGCGGCGTGGACGACTGGGGCGTCGTCGCGCTGTGTGAGGGCGAGGCCCCGCTGGCCGAGCTCGACCTCTCCTCCAACGCCGACCTCGGCGCCCGCGCGATGCGCGCGCTTTCGAGCGCGAGCCAGCGCAACCCGCTGCGGACGCTCGACCTGCGTGGCTGCAACCTCGACGTGGCCGCGGCGCGCGCGCTCGAGGGCCTGCGCGTGGGCGATCTGGATCTCTCGGGGTGCCACCTCGGGGATCGGGGCCTCGCCGCGTTGTGTGAGGTCGGCGTGCTCGACGACGTCGAGGTCCTGACGCTGCGCGACAACATCCTCGGCCCGGCGAGCGCGCGGGCGCTCGCCGGGCGCGGCGTGACGTGGGGTATCCTGGACGTGGGCGAGAACCAGCTCGACGAGGGCGCGCGCGAGGTGCTCACTGGCGCCGCGGACCTCGTCGTCCATGGCGACCGAGCGCGCCGGATGGTGCGCGCCTGAACGGAGCCAGGCGCGCTCGCGAGGGCCTCAGATGCCCTGGCGGTAGAGGTAGGCGTCCCAGGAGTGGATCGCCTCCTGGAGGACGCGCTTCTCGGCGTCGTAGCTGATCGTGTTGAGCGCGTCCTTGAAGTCGTACCAGCGCACCTCCTCGACCTCGTGGTCGTGGTCGGCGATGTCACCGGACGTATACTTCATGACGTAGAACTTCACGATCTTCTGGACGCGGATGCGCTCACCGGGTTCGTCGCCTCGGCGCGTGTACCAGTACTCGATCTCGCTGAGCTCGCTCAGCAGCTCGCCGTTACAGCCCGTCTCCTCGCGGGTCTCTCGCACGGCGGCCTCTTCCGAGGTCTCGTCTGGTTCGATCCAACCCTTGGGCAACCTCCAGCTCGGATTCCCGCCGCGCGTGGGGACCTGAATGAGACAGACCTTGTTCTGCGGTTCGTCGCCGCGGATCAAGACCCCGCCTGCTGAACGTTCGACTTCGTGTTTCATCTGGATGGATCCTCATGGACCAGGCTATGCGCCATTCTTGGCGCGATGGGACGTGACCGTCACCCCCGCTGCGATGTTACGTTCATACTGTAAATTTACAGTATGTTTCAAGTGGTGATCGAACCGTTCGGTGTGTACGTCACGCCAAACGGTCGAACTCCGCCTCTAGGATGTCCATGGCGTGGGAGAGTTGCGCATTCGTGATGACGAAGGGCGGAGAGAACGCGAGCACGTTGCCATGTACACCCGATGGGAGCAGGAGCACACCCTCACGTCTGCACGCGTCGACGAGCGCGAGCGCCAGACCGAGGTCTGGTTCGCGCGTCTCTCGATCGCGCACGAGGTCGATCCCCAGCATGAGCCCTCGCCCGCGCACCGCGCAGATCCGGTCCGGGTGCCGCGCGGCGAGCGCGTGGAGGCGCTCCGTGATCATCTCGCCTCGCGCGCGGACGATCGCGGGCCAGTCGCGCTCGGTGAGCACGTCGAGCGCGGCCGAGGCCATCGCGCAGCCCAGCGGGTTGCCCAGGAACGTCGACGTGTGCACGGCCTCTCCCGAGGAGGACCCCCACGACGCCATCACCTCCTCGGTGCCCACGGCCGCCGAGATCGGGAACCCGCCCCCGAGCGCCTTTCCGAGGCAGAGGATGTCCGGCGTGACGCCCTCGTGCTCGCAGGCGAACATGTCGCCGGTGCGCGCGAGGCCGGTGTAGATCTCGTCGAAGATGAGCACGAGGCCGTGGCGATCGCACAGCTCACGCAGCCCGGTGAGGAAGCCCGGCGGGGGCTCGACCTCGCCGCCGCGGCCCTGGATCGGCTCGATGAGCACCGCGCCTAGGTCGGTCGCGCCCGCGGCCGGGTGCCCGAGCAGCTGCTCGAGGTGGGCCAGGCACGCCCGCCCGACCTCCTCGGGCGGCGCCTCGAAGCTCAGCCCGAGCGGCGGCCGCACCGTGTCGGGGTAGGGCGCGTGCTGGACTCGCCCGCTGAGCTGACCCAGGAACGGCCGGCGGAACGCGTCTCTGTACGCCGTCGGCGCGAGCGCTCCGTGCGAGAGCCCGTGGTAACCACCCCAGAAGGCGAGCACGCCCGCACGCCCCGTGTGGACGACGGCGGTCTTGAGCGCGGCCTCGATCGCCGAGGACCCCGAGAGCCCGAGGATCGTCTGGTCCAGGCCGTCCGGCGTGATCGCTGTGAGCCGGTCGATCAGCCCTATCTTGGCGTCGGACGGGTACACGTCGCCCATCGCGTGAATGAGCCGGCCGGCTTGCTCCTGCGCGGCGGCCACGACTCTGGGGTGCCCGTGGCCGAGGCCCGCGACCGCGAACGCCGACGTCATGTCCACGTAGACATTGCCGTCCACGTCCTCGACGTTCGAGCCGCGCGCGCGCCGCCATACGATCGGGTCCTGCGACGCGCCCGAGTCACGCGCCCGGCGCGCGCGACGTGCCGTGATCGCGGGGCATTCGCCGCGCGCGAGCGTGTCGATCGCCGCGACCGACGCCGGCCCGGGGATCGCGGTCTTGATGCTCGGGAGGCTTTCGCCGAATTCTTCCATGGCCGGTGCCGTTGTCATGGGGTCGATGAGGCGGGACGTGCCATAACACTTGAGCGCGTCGATGTCTTCGTCACCCGATCACAAGTAAACTTGCGCGTGACACGATACGACAGTCACAATCACCGCGTCTCACGCGCTCGGAGCGACCACGATGGCTCAACTCCCCGACATCGGCGATCTCGTCGCCGGAAAGTATCGACTCACCGCGAAGCTCGGTGAGGGGGGCTATGGTGTGGTCTTCAAGGCATACCAGGAGACGATGGGGAGGGACGTCGCGCTCAAGATGCTGCGCCCCGAAGCGGCCCAGCACCCCGAGGAGGTCGAGCGCTTCCGCCGCGAGGTCTTCAACGCGTCCTGCCTCCGGCACCCCAACACGATCACGCTCTACGACTACGGGCAGACGCCCACCGGCGAGCTCTTCATCGTCATGGAGTACCTCAAGGGGATGAACCTGAGGTTCTGGGTCAAGAAACACGGCCCCTTCGAACACGACGCCGCCCTCGACCTCATCGAGCAGGTCCTGCGCTCGCTGCGCGAGGCGCACTCGATGGGAGTGCTCCACCGCGATCTCAAGCCCGAGAACCTCTACCTGACCGAGATCTCCGAGGACGAGCGCCTCGTCAAGGTCCTCGACTTCGGGCTGAGCAAGGCCTTCGGCAAGCGCAAGCGCCGCTCCAACCAGCGCACGCTCACCAAGCAGGGCCAGGTCTACGGCACGCCCCAGTACATGTCCCCAGAGCAGGCCTGCGCCCAGAAGCTCACGCCCGCCTCCGACGTCTACGCCGTCGGCCTGCTCGCCTACGAGATGCTCGTGGGCGAGCCCGCCTTCGACGCCAACACCCCCGTCGACGTCCTCCTCAAGCAGGTCAACGACTGTCTCTTATACACATCTCCGAGC
>CAJXPN010000121.1 GCA_913058025.1 uncultured Myxococcales bacterium
CGAGATTTCTGCCTGTCTCGTGGGCTCGGAGATGTGTATAAGAGACAGTCCTGGAAGCGCTTGACGAGCTGCTCGATCTGATCGAACGCGCCCGACTTCGCCGCGCCCACGACGAGCCCGACGTTTGCGCCCATGGAGAAGTTGTCGGCGTCGTTGGCGATGACGAGCCCCTTCCAGTGGCCGCCCTCCATCGTCTCGACCGCCTGCTCCATCATCCCGATGACGTCCAGGTCGACCGTGTTGGCCTTGCTGGTGAACTCGAGCACGAGGACGTCGTCGCCGCCGTCGTACAACGTGGCGCCGTCGTTGCTGGCGAGCTTGGAGCCCGAGCGACGCAGGAGGTCGACGGTCTGCTCGTTCTCGGGGCGATCGATGGCCTTGTACGACTTCGTGGAGGGGTCGTAGTAGAGCTCGGTCGTGCCGTCCCACTTGTAGAAGGAGCTGTGGCCGGCGTCGATCATCTCGTCGATCCAGCCGGCGACCTCGATCCCGGCCTCCTTCATCGCGTCGCGGCCCCAGGCGAGCCCGATGGCGTCCCAGGTCTGGAACGGCCCGAGCTCCCAGTTGAAGCCCCAGCGCATGCCGCGGTCGATGTTGACGATGTCGTCGGCGATCTCGCCGAGGCGACGCGCCGAGTACGCCAGCGACTTCAGCGTGACCTCGCGGGCGAACGCGGCGGCCGCGTCCGTGCCGTCGACGACCACGGTCTTGATGCTCCCGGCGGAGTCGGACGCGCCGCGCGCCGCGCCGATCGAGTCGAAGCGCTGCTTGACGCGCGGCTCGTACTCCATCGTCTTCAGGTTGAGCGCGTGGATGTCCTTACCGACCTTCTTGAAGAAGCCGGCCTTGGCCTTGCGACCCGTCCAGCCCTTCTCGACCATCGCGTGCACGAAGTCGGGGATCTGGAAGACCTCGCGCTCCTCGTCCTCGACGAGCGTGTCGTAGCAGTTCTGCGAGACGTGGACGAAGGTGTCCAGGCCGACGACGTCGGCGGTGCCGAAGACGGCCGAGCGCGGGCGGCCCATCGCCTTTCCGAAGATCACGTCGACGTCGGACGGGGTCATCCCGTGGTCGCCCATCGAGTTCATGATCGACATCATGCCGTGCACGCCGATGCGGTTGGCGATGAAGTTCGTGGTGTCCTTGGCGTAGACGATGCCCTTGCCGAGCACCTTCGAGCCGAACTCGGCCATCGTCTCCATGACCGCCGGGTCGGTGGACTCACCGGGGACGATCTCGAGGAGCTTCATGTAGCGCACGGGGTTGAAGAAGTGCGTCACGACGAAGCGCTTCTTGAAGCCGTCCGAGCGGTCCTTGATCATGTTCTTGATCGAGAGACCCGAGGTGTTCGACGCGATGATCGCGTCGGGGTGGGCGTGGTCCTCGACGTTGTCGAAGGTCGCCTGCTTGATGGCCAGGACCTCGGGGACCGCCTCGACGATGAAGTCGCAGTCGGCCAGGAGGTCCATGTGGTCCTCGACGTTGGCCGCCGTGATGTACATGTCCGCGTCGCGGTTGGTGTAGATCAGCGAGGGCCTGCTCTTCTTGATCTTCTGCACGGCGCCCGCCGCGTACGCGTTGCGCGCCACGGGATCATCCGAGTCCTTCGCGTCCTTGGGGACGATGTCGTACAGGATGACGGGAATGCGCGCGCTCGCCAGAAGCGCTGCGATGCCCTGACCCATGACGCCGCCACCGATGACGGCGGCCTTACGAATACGCTTGGTTGCCATGTAGCTCCTCGCTCGAAATGTGTGGTGTGATGAACGTGTGGTGCGCGTCGCGCGCGTACCTTCTCAATGATGCGCCTCGCCCCGAAAACGGGACGACTCGACCGATACTTGCGTTTCCTATAGTTCAGGATCGTGAGCTCGGGCAAGGCGACTGAATGACCATTCACTTCGCGACCCGTACTGACTTAACCACGGACGAGGCGCGGGCAAACGACGAAGCTCGCGACTCTGCGCTTTACCCGGAACCAGAGCGCGCTATGTTCTGGGTCGCACGTGGGGCCAACGCCCCCCAAACACCGACTGTGAAGAGGTCGGCAAGGATCGGAGCAGACATGGTCGAGCCAGAGTACGTCGAGTCCAAGCTCAAGCAGGCGTTCAGCGACGCACACGTCGAGGTCTACGACCTCACGGGTACCAAGGATCACTACAAGGCGGTCATCGTCACGCCGGACTTCACCGGAAAACTCCTCATCAAGCGCCACCGAATGGTCTACGCCGCGCTCGAGGAGGAGATGAAGGGGCCGATCCACGCCCTCACCCTCGAGACCTACGCACCCGGCGAGCGCTCCTGAGCGCGTCGCCCCCCTCGGAACGAACACATACAAGGAGCCTTTAGAAATGTCCGATACAGGAAAGAAGATCTCGCTGCCGATCGTCGGCGCCGAGCAGAGCGTCGAGTCCACTGGTAAGTCGCGCGCCGAGGGCGGCGACGTCATGAGCGAGATCTCCGGCGAGGTCACCGCCCACGGCGTCGTCCTCTACATGAAGGGTACGCCAGAGGCTCCAATGTGCGGCTTCTCGCACCGCGCCGTGGCGATCCTCACGAGCTACGGCGTGCCGCTCTACTCGGTGAACATCCTGGAGGACCAGGAGAAGCGCCAGGCGATCAAGGAGTTCTCGAGCTGGCCCACGATCCCGCAGATCTACGTCGGCGGTGAGTTCCTCGGCGGCTCGGACATCCTCACTCAGATGCACCAGACGGGGCAGCTCGAGGACGTCCTCAAGGGCGCGCTCGGGGTCTCCTGAGCCGACTCTGAGGGAGGGTTCACGGTAGAGGGCGCCGTCCGAGACGTGGTCCGCGGTCCTGTAAGCCACCACCCCCCTTGACTTCCAGAAATCCCCACTCTATGTTTCCTCGCCTTCGAGCGCGTGGCGGCCGCACGTCTCCAAAAAGACGGGCCGCCCGACTCGAAGACGAGGATTTTAGACGTGAACAAACGTGAAGGAGCGAGGTCGTCCACACGGGACACCTCCCTGACTCCCCTACACGACGAAGAAAAGGTCGAGATATGACGGTCCGTATCCGGTTGCAGCGCCACGGCGCCAAGAAGCGCCCCTTCTACCGAGTTGTCGCAGCCGACCAGCGCGCCCCGCGCGATGGAAGGTTCATCGAGCTCCTGGGCACCTACGATCCCCTCCAGGATCCGCCCGCCATCCGCCTGAAGAAGGCCCGCGTCGACTACTGGCTCGGCGTGGGCGCGAGCCCCTCCGATACGGCCAAGTGGGTCATCGGTCAGCTCGAGAAGGGCGCCGCCCTCAACCTGAGCGAGGAGGGCGCCGCCGCCGCCGCCGCTCAGGCCGAGAAGGAGGCCGCCATCATCGCGAAGGCAGCCAAGCGCGCCGCGCTCGCCAAGTCCGCTGAGGAGGCCGCCGCGGCGACCGCCGCAGAGGAGAAGACAGCCGCAGCCGCCAAGGCAGCAGAGGCCAAGGCCGCGGCAGAGGCCAAGGCCGCCGAGGAGAAGGCAGCCGAGGAGCCCAAGGCCGCCGACGCTACCGACGAGTCGGCAGAGGGTTGATGGCGCTGGCGCTCGGGACTCCGGGCGCCGACCCACCACCTCGAACCCAGCGCGATGACAGAGCCGACATGCCGCGGAGTGCACGATGAGCGACGAGAAGCGAGAAGAGTCCGGTGAGTTGACCGCAGAGGAGCGCCTCGAGGCGCTCGGCGCTTTCCTCGCGAGGTCGCTCGTCTCGGGCGAAGGTGACGATGTCGGCGCCAGCGTGCGCAACGACCGCGGCGCCCTCCGCGTCATGCTCTCGGCGCCCTCGCGCCGCCGCGGACGTCTCATCGGTCGCGGCGGACACATCGTCCGCTCGCTCCGCACCATCGCAGAGCACGCAGACATCGACACGCACCTGCGTGTCGAACTCGACATCGCCGAGTGAGCGCCCCGAGGGGGCGCTCTTCTCTACAGAAGAACCCCTCTCTACCTCACCGGTGCTCATGAGCGACTCCCCCAAAAATAATGGCGCCGACGACGATCGCGAGATCGTCCTCGGTAAGTTCGGACGGGCGCACGGTCTCCGCGGAGAGGTGCGCCTCTTCGCGTTCGGCACCGAGGAGCTCATCGCTCCCGGTCTCGATGCCTTCATCGCCCGCGCCGACGGCTCCCGCACCCCCACCAAGCTCAAGCAGGTGCGCTGGCGCGATCGCTTCGCCATCGTCGAGCTCGAGGGCATGCAGCATCGCGATCAGTCCGAAGCCCTCACGCACGCTCAGCTCGTGATCCCGCGTGATGCGCTCCCCGCGCCCGACCCCGACGAGCTCTACCTCGTCGACCTCGTGGGCTCGCCTGTCTTCGTCGAGGGCGGTCCGGAGGCCGCCATCGGCAAGGTCGCAGACGTCCTCGACTACGGCGCCCAGGAGATCCTCTCGGTCAAGATCCCGGGCGCCAATAGGTTGCTCGTCCCGATCGCCGATCACACGATCCGGCGCCTCGATATCGAGGCCGTCGTCATCGCGCCGCTCGAGGAGTGGGCCGCACCCGAGTTCGTCGCCCCATGGGACGACCCCAGTGATCCCAACACGTGAGCGCACCCCCAAAGGACTGACACGATGACGTTCGCCGTCCAGCTGCTCACGATCTTCCCCGACTTCTTCACCTCGCCGCTCTCCACGAGCCTCATGGGCAAGGCGATCGAGCGGGGCATCTTCGAGGTCGACGCGTTCGACATCCGCGAGTTCGCCACCGACAAGCACCGCACCACCGACGACGTCCCCTACGGCGGCGGCGCCGGCATGGTCATGAAGTGCGAGCCCACCGTCGCCGCGCTCGAGGCCGCCGCCGCCGCGCGCCCCGGCCTCACGCGCATCTACATGACGCCCCAGGGAGAGCCCTTCACCCAGAAGATCGCCCAGGAGCTCGCCGCCGGGCCAGGGATGGTCCTGCTCTGCGGTCGCTACGAGGGCGTCGACTACCGCGTCCGTGAGGGGTGGATCGACCGCGAGATCTGCGTCGGCGACTTCGTCCTCACCGGCGGTGAGCCCGCCGCGCTCGTCGTCCTGAACGCGGTCACCCGGTTGCTCCCAGGAGTGCTCGGGAACGCCGCGTCGATCGACGAGGAGTCCTTCTCCTCAGGGATGCTCGAGTACCCGCACTACACGCGACCCCGCGAGTTCCGAGGACGCGAGGTCCCCGAGGTCCTCCTCAGCGGCCACCACGCGCGCATCGACGCCTGGCGCCTCGAGCAGTCGCTCCTGCGCACCCAGGCGGTTCGGCCCGATCTCCTCGAGCGCGCCGCCGAGGAGGAGTGACCCATGGCCGACGATGAGACGGCCGCAGGTCGGCTCGCTCGCCTACGCCCGGTCCTCCGGTTCACGCTCATCGCGTGCGTCGTCCTCTACGTCGGGTACCTCGCCGTGCTCTTCACGCTCCAGCGCCAGATGCTCTTCCCCGGCACACGCATCGTCCCCGAGGTCGGCGTCGCGCCTCCTGGCGAACGCTCCGAGCGCGTCTGGATCGAGATCGAGGGCGGCGCGCGCGTGGAGGCCTGGTTCCTCCCCGCCCCGGACGCCACCGCGTCCACGCCCGCACCCGCGGTGATCCTCACACACGGCAACGGCGAACTCATCGACTACTGGGGCGACGGTGTGAGGCCCTACCATCGGATGGGCCTGAGCGTTCTGTTGCCCGAATACCGCGGCTACGGTCGCTCCGGCGGCGCGCCCTCCAAGGAGGGCCTCACCGCGGACGCGATCCGGTTCAGGGGGTGGCTCGTCGCGAGGCCCGAGGTCGACGCCGACCGGATCGTCTACCACGGGTTCTCACTGGGCGGCGGCGTCGCGGGCGCTGTCGCCGCGGCCCATCCGCCGCGGGCGATGATCCTCCAGTCGACCTTCACGCGCATCGCGGACATGACCTCGATCCCCGTCCCCGCGTTCCTCATCGCCGATCCGTTCGACACGGCCTCGGTCGTCCGTGAGGCCGACTACCCCATCCTCGTGGTGCACGGGACCGAAGACGGCCTCATCCCCTACCGTCAGGGGGTGCGGCTGAGCGAACTCGCGCGCGACGGGAGGCTCGTCACCCACGGCGGCGGGCACCAGCTCATGCCCGACCAGGCCGCGTTCTGGCGAGAGGTCCGCGCGCACCTGCGGCGCGCGTCCGTCGTTCGGTGATCTGGCGGCGCGGCGCGGCGCGAGGGCGACCCGGCAGCGGCCATGAACCGGGAGTCCGCCTCGTCCTGAACGCTTGCGCGCCCGCTGGGTTGGTGGTAGACCCGCGCTCCCCTCGCGCATGTTCTCGGAGCGTGCGCGCGGTGAATGACTACGACACAGCGTCCGCGTGACCATCAGGTCGCGGGCGCGCTCCGATGACCGATGCGCCCAATGACAGGCGCCGCTCGGCCGGGGTCCTGAAGGAGAAGAGCGACATGAACAACGACATCTTGAGCAAGATCACGCAGAGCCAGCTGCGCGAGGATCACCCCCACTTCCGCGCCGGTGACACCGTCCGCGTGCACTTCACCGTCCGTGAGGGCGAGAAGGAGCGCATCCAGATCTTCGAGGGCGTCGTCCTCGGCCGCAGCGGCGCGGGCATCCGCGAGACGTTCACCGTCCGCAAGATCTCGAACGGCACCGGCGTCGAGCGAATCTTCCCGGTCCACAGCCCGAAGATCGCCCAGCTCGAGCTCTCCAAGATCGGTCGCGTCCGTCGCGCCAAGCTCTACTACCTGCGTGACCTCTCCGGTAAGGCCGCGCGTATCCGCTCGAAGCGTAACCGCAAGGGCATCTGAGCGGCTCCCCGCCGCTCGCGCAGCCGCCACTTCACACGGCGGCGCGCTTGGGCCACAATGGCGTGTGTCGACCACCAGACGAGCACAGTGATCTCGATCGCCCCCTGACGTTTCAGGGGGCGCGTCGAACACGCGACGCTCCCACACGCCATGGCCTCTCCCGATGAAGATCAACGAGATCGTCTTTCAAGGCGCATTCGACGTCCGCGCGCCGGTCAAGCTGTCGTTCGACGACGGCGTGCAGTCCATCGCTCTCCCCGAGCAGCTCACGCTCGAGGACGCGCACTCGATCTTCGTCGCGCTCTTCTACCCCGAACATCTGTCGGACGAGGCGCGCCAACGCGTCGAACTCGGGCGCTCCATCAAGATGGCCGCGTCCTTCTCCGACGACACCAACCGATACCGCATCCTCCGGCGCGACGGCGCCGACTCGCTTCTCCTCCAGATGTTCGACTCCGGGCAGTTCAAGGACGTCGTGAGCGGGTCCAAGATCACCAGGGTCCTCACCAAGAACCTCGGCTTCCCAGAGTACTCCGTCTTCCGCGCGCTGAACCTGTGGCGCTACGACGAGCCGATCGCCGAGCAGCGCTCGGGCGACCAGGCCGGCCTGCGCTCGCTCGACCCCAAACACATCGCCCTCATCGAGAAGTACCGCGCCTCCCTCGACATCGAGCACAACGAGGACGACATCAAGTCCATCGAGGGCCGGATCGAGGAGGCCCGGAAGAGCATGGGCGAGTCGGTCAAGCTCGAAGAGAAGCTCGCCGCTGCGCGCTCCAAGCTCTCCAGCATCGAGGTCACCGCGCTCAGCGACGAGGACCTCGAGCTGCTCCGGCAGCGTGACGATCGGCTCGAGGCGCTCGCGCTCCAGCTCCAGCGCCTGAGCAAGGAGGAGGACGAGACCTCGTTCCGCGTCGACGAGTCGCTCCCCGACGGTCCCCAGCGGAACCCGCTCTTCATCGCCGGGATCGTGATCGTGATCGCGGCGACCGCGGCCAGCGTCGTCAACATGGACGACATGCGGCCGGTCGCCTGCGCCAACGTCCTCGGGCTCGCGCTCGTGGCCTGGTCGGTCCTGCGCTACTACACCGACATGGAGCGCGTCGGGATCCACATGGTCAAACTCGACTCCATCAAGCGCCGCATCAACCAGGTCCGCGACGAACAGATCTCCTACAAGGATCGCCTCAACCACCTGCTCGTTCACGCAGGCGTCGAGGACGAGGCCGAGCTCATCGAGCGTGACGAGAAGTCGGTCAGGCTGCGCGCGATCATCGGGAAGATGGACACCGCGCTGGAGCGTGAGCGCCAGCGCCC
The DNA here is from genome assembly GCA_913058025.1 of uncultured Myxococcales bacterium. Taxonomy (GTDB): domain Bacteria; phylum Myxococcota_A; class Bradymonadia; order Bradymonadales; family Bradymonadaceae; genus CAJXPN01. Next base: position 8,067 of record CAJXPN010000121.1, read on the forward strand.
CGATTACCTCAACGCGCGCCGCGAGCTCTCGGAGTTCGAGGACCGCCTGGAGGAGCTCGAGCGCGAACGCGACCTCCTCCCCCCGAGCATGCTCACGTCCTACCAGCTCGAGTCCGACCTCAAGGGGTTGGGCATCGACCCCGCCCAGTCGCTCGAACTCCTCGAGCAGCACGAGCAGGACGACGCGCCATCGAGCGGTCCGGGCAGCGACGGCCTCGACGACTTCGGGCGCCTCTCCGAGATCGCGAGCCGCGCCGGGCAACTCTCCGGTGGGGACCTCCACCCGCCCACGCTCAAGATGTGGTCCAAGATCTGCGGACACGTCCTGGGCTCTCGCTTCAACGGCGTAGAGCTGGTGGACGGCACGCTCGAGATCTCCTCCCTCACCGACGACCAGCTCGTGATGTGGCGCCGCTCGCGTCCACAAGAGGCAGACGCGGTCGCCGCGGCGCTCGCGCTCTCACTCCTCATCAACATGCCGTCTCGCTTCGGCCGCCTCAGCTTCCTCGTCACCGTCGACCCCGCCGCCAAGCTCGGCTCGGACTACGCGCGCAAGCTCCGCGAGGTCCTCAAGCTG
>CAJXPN010000122.1 GCA_913058025.1 uncultured Myxococcales bacterium
ATTTCTGCCTGTCTCGTGGGCTCGGAGATGTGTATAAGAGACAGTGTCAGACCCGTGAGATCGGCCGCACCTCACCGAGTGAGCCCGGCGAGCGCACGCTCGTGGCGCAGGACGACTTCTCGGCGCCCACGCTCGGGCGCGACTGGAAGCGCGGCGAGGGCGAGGGGGGCAAGGGTCGCTGGAAGCTCGTGGGCGGCGAGCTGCGCGGCCAGAACATGCACAACGATCCGCTCTGGTGGTCCCGGCCTCTCCCTGAGCGGATGCGCGTGGAGTTCACCGCGCGCGCGCTGACCGAGGAGGGTGACCTCAAGGTCGAGGTGTTCGGCGACGGGAAGACCCACGCGTCGGGGTACGTGCTCATCTTCGGTGGCTGGGACAACTCGCTCGACGTCATCGCGAGGCTCGACGAGCACGGCGGAGACCGCCTCGCGCGCAAGGCCTTCGAGGCCCAGTCGGGCAAGACCTACTCGATGGCGGTCGAGCGCGACGGCGACGCCGTCCGTTGGTACGTCGACGGCATGCTCCACATGAGCTACGAGGACCCCGCGCCTCTGCGCGGCCCCAAGCACGCGTATTTCGCGTTCAACGACTGGGAGGCGCCCGTGGCCTTCGACGACTTCAAGGTCTTCGAGCTGGCAGCGTCCGATTGAGCCGCAGGCCGAGGGCGTGCTATAAACTGGGGCGAGACACCCCTACTTCTTTTGAACGTGCGTGTGTGGCGCCCCCTCCGGGCGTGACCACGTCGTGTGCGAGCTGTGCATGGACACGAGGCAGATCCTCCAGGTCGTTCTTGGGCTCATCGTCCTGATGATCGTGGCGACCACTGGCTACATCATCTTCACCTTCGCCAAACCCACGACCGCGTCCGTGGTCCAGCAGGTGATCGTGGAGGAGGGGGTCGCGATCGAGCCCCCGAACCCCTGGTCGCTCCAGGGCGGCGCCGCGATCGAGCTGGTCAAGGCCGGCCGAGTGACCGCGCCGGCGGTCGCCCCCGCCGGCGAGGAGCCCAAGGGTAAGAAGGGGAAATCCGAGGGCCCGGAGACTGTGCAGATGAGCGTCGGGGAGCTGCTCGTGCGCCCTGGCTTCGTCGAGGACACGCTCAAGATCGCCAAGGCGAAGCCGTCGGGTTGGAAGGTCGAGTGGTGGGGCGACACCAAGCACGGCGAGACGTTTTACATGGTCCGCTACGCGCTCAAGGACGCCGAGATCGAGATCGGCCCGACGTGGCTCGTGAACCTGGATCCGAAGCGGCGCAAGGTCGTGCCCAAGAACGCGCTGGCGCGCGCGGTGATGGCTCCGTTGGGCGTCGAGAAGGACCCTTACTTCGACAAGCGAGAGCAGGTCGTCGCGGCGATCGTGGCGCACCGGTTCGAGGCGGGGATCAACCTCGGCGGCGCGCTGCTCAACTACTTCGAGGGGCGAGGCCAGTCTGCAGAGGGTGACTCCATCCTGGGTTGGACGCTCGAGCACGATCGGGGAACCCTCTACCGCGCGTTCTTCCAGTGGATCGAGTCGGGACAGCCGACCTACGCCGAGTTCGAGTTCGACTATGAAGCCAAGGGGCTCAAGGCGGTCAACCTCCAGGCGGCCAACGTCATGAGGGAGGGCGAGGACTTCGTCAAGCGCGAGCGCGCGGTGGCGATGCCCGAGTCGTTCGATCCGACGCAGCCCGCGAAGAAGCGCTGGGTCGAGGGTGCGTGCAGTAACCGTAAGTTGTTGAGGAAGAACGCGAAGGTTCGTGACCAGTGTAAGGCGCTGGCGATGATCCTCTCCCAGCGTGAGATCGTGGAGTCGCTCGAGTGGCTGCTGACCTCACAGGTCGAGTCGAGCGAGTCCTTCAAGGAGTGCCAGGCCGATCGCGCGTGCCGCTGGTCTGCGGTGGTCAAGGAGGACGGGGTGTACAACGTGAGCTACCTCTACAAGCTCGAGGGCAAGGAGGAGCGCAAGGTGGGCTGGGAGGTCACGCTCAAGGGCGAGCGGGTGACCCCCCTCGACCGGACCTCGACGGCCGCGTGGCGCGCGATCAAGCCGCGTGATTGAGCGCGGAGACGTCCGCTGGATCGAGCCGCTGGGGGTGCGATCCACGCGCTGGACAGCACGGCCCGACGCGCCGATCGCGATCGCGGTGTGGGAGGACGCGCTCGACGAGCTGCTGTTCTCGATGGGGTGGGAGCCCGACGTGCCCTGCGCGGCCTTGTTGCTCGGCGACCAGGAGGTGCTGGGCCCGGGCGGCGTGTTCATGACGAGGATCGTGACGGGGTTCGACGCGTTGGCTCGCCTGGAGCGCGCGGGCGTCGATGAGCTGCACTCCTGGTCGCGCGAGGCGCTCGGGGTACGGTTCTCTGGATTAGGAGCCGACGGCGCCGCGGCGTCCGTGGGCGCGCGCGACGTGCTCGGCATGTTCGTGCACGCGCCGGGCTCGGAGGGCAGGCCCGACGAGGCGCTCGCGGCGACCTACCTCGCCTGGCACAACATGCCCGGCCGCGTGCTCTGGATCGCGGATCTCGAGGCGGACGCCCTGGGGTGCTGGACGCGGATCGCGACGGGCGAGTTGGCCACCGAACCGCTCGCGACGCTGACGCGTGAACGCGTCGCGGCGCGGGACCACGAGGGCGCCTCCGAGCAGGAGTGAGAGTTGACACCTCGCCCGGCGGGTGCGCACGATGCGCGCGTCGTGAACAGACGGAGCGCGCCTACGAGGCGCGCCCGGACGAGACTCAATGCCGCGCCTCGTAGGCGCGGCGGACACATGAAGATCGGAGGAACTTATGTCCAGAATCGTGGAAGTGGTGGCGCGTGAGATCCTCGACTCGAGGGGAAACCCGACCGTGGAGTGTGACGTGGTGCTCGAGGGCGGCGTGGTTGGCCGCGCGGCGGTGCCCAGCGGCGCGTCGACAGGAGAGCACGAGGCGCTCGAACTGCGCGACGGCGACGCCAGCCGCTACGGCGGAAAGGGCGTCCGCAAGGCCGTGGACAACGTGACCGAGGTGATCGGGCCGGCGTTGCTCGACCTCGACGCGCTCGACCAGGTCTACATCGACGAGTTCATGCTCGAGATGGACGGCACGCCGAACAAGGCCAAGCTGGGGGCGAACGCGATGCTCGCGGTCTCGATGGCCACGGCGCACGCCGCGGCCCGCTGGAGCGAGCAGCCTCTCTTCCGCTACCTCGGTGGCGTGATGGCCGGGACGCTGCCGCTGCCGATGATGAACATCATCAACGGCGGCTCGCACGCCGACAACTCCATCGACTTCCAGGAGTTCATGGTGATGCCGGTCGGCGCCGACTCGATGGCAGAGGCCGTGCGCATGGGCGCCGAGATCTTCCACGAGCTCAAGCGCGTGCTCAAGGCGTCCGGGCACGCGACGTCTGTGGGCGACGAGGGCGGCTTCGCGCCCAACCTGTCGTCGAACCGCGAGGCGCTCGACGTCATCATGGAGGCCATCGAGAAGGCCGGATACAAGCCCGGTGAGGAGGTCCTGCTCGCGCTAGACGTCGCCGCCAGCGAGTTCCACGACAAGGAAGCCGGCGTCTACAAGCTCACCGGTGAGGGCCGCGATCTCACGCCCGACCAGCTCGTGGCGTTCTACGAGGAGCTCGTGGGGGCGTACCCGATCGCGAGCATCGAGGACGGCCTGGGCGAGGACGACTGGCCTGCGTGGGCTGCGCTGACGCAGGCCGTGGGGGACAACGTCCAGATCGTGGGCGACGACCTCTTCGTGACCAACACCGAGCGTCTCCAGCGCGGCATCGACGAGGGTGTGGGCAACTCCATCCTCATCAAGGTCAACCAGATCGGGACGCTGACCGAGACGCTGCGCGCGGTCGATCTGGCGCATCGCGCCGGCTACACGAGCGTCATCTCTCACCGCTCGGGTGAGACCTCCGACACGACGATCGCGCACCTCGCCGTGGCGACGAACTCGGGCCAGATCAAGACGGGCTCGCTGTCGCGCTCGGACCGGGTCGCCAAGTACAACGAGCTCATCCGCATCGAGGAGTACCTCGGCTCGATGGGTCGCTTCGCTGGACGATCCGCGCTTCGTAAGCGCTGAGGTCCGGACCTGCCGAATCAAGAAGGGCGCGGCCTCCCACAGTGGGAGGCCGCGCCCTCTCTCGTGTACCCGTTCAGAAGCCCACGCCAGGGTTCGTGCAGGTGACGGTGATCGCGGCGTTGCTCTGCGAGCAGCTCTTGAACCCGTCGCAGTTGTTCGCGCCGTCGAAGGAGTCGACGGCGGCCTGCTGGGCGCAGTCGCACCCACCACACGAGGACGGGAGCTCGACGCAGTTCTCGGCGTTGACCTCCCCGCTGGGGAACGTCTCCCTCAAGCAGAACTGCCCGGAGGTGCACGTCTCGAACTCGCCGCAGGCGAAGTCGCTCGACTCCTTGTTGTTCTCGTTCTGGTTGTTCGTCGAGTCGCCCGAGTCGCCGCAGGCGGCCAGGGACATCGTGCATACGGTCGATACCGACAGGATCCAGTCTCGTCTTCGCATGGTGTTACTTCTCGTTCTTGGGTAGAGGGTGAGGTCGACATGACCTCGCGGTGGGTGGTCGTGATGCCTCGGACTCGGCGTGAGGTCGAGCGCCCGTTGGACCGATCGGTAAGCCCGGTATTCATCAGGGCATGTGAGATCATGTAGGAGGGTGTGCGCGTGGGGCAAGGAGGGCAGAGTCGGGGGAGTGCTCGAATAGTCTGCGGACTCGCCCTGTTTGACACAGCGGGCGCTGCGTGAGCAGAATGCGCCCTCGCGTGGGCTCCCGAATTTTCGGACGCCCGAGAGCGCGAGACACATACCGATTCGATCCCGTAAGGAGGGAGAGATGAGCGCAGAGACGATAGAGCGCGCGGAGAGGCTGCGTGGGCGCCTCGAAGAGCTCCGGAGGCATCTTTGACCTGGCACAACGACGCGCCAGGATCGAAGAGATAGACGCGATCAGTTCGGCCCCGGGGTTCTGGGACGACGCCGAGCATGCGCAGAAGTACATGCAGGAGAGGGGAGAGCTCGTCGACCTCGTCGAGAACTTCAAGAACCAGACCGAGGCGCTCGACGAGGTCGAGCTCTACTCGGAGATGGCCGCAGACGGCGAGGATTCGGCCGACGGTGAGGCGCTCCGGCTTCTCGATGGGATCGAGTCCGTGGTGAGGTCGATGGAGACGCAGCGCATGCTGGGTGGTCCACACGACGGCCTCAACGCCTTCCTGCAGATCAAGCCGGGCGCCGGCGGCACCGACTCCCAGGACTGGGCGGAGATGCTGTACCGGATGTACTCGCGCTTCTGCACGGCCAAGGGTTGGGAGGTCGACATCACCGACTACGACGCGGGTCAGGAGGCGGGCATCAAGGCCGCGGGTCTCCACGTCAAGGGTCGCCACGCCTACGGCCTGCTCAAGGCCGAGCAGGGCGTGCACCGCCTCGTGCGCATCTCGCCGTATGGCAAGGGCAGGCGCGAGACGAGCTTCGCGGCGCTCCGGGTCACCCCGGAGATCGACGACGACATCGACATCGAGATCCTCGACTCGGAGCTCAAGGTCGACACCTACCGCGCCTCGGGCGCGGGCGGTCAGCACGTCAACAAGACCGACTCTGCCATCCGCATCACGCACGTCCCCACGGGGACGGTGGTGCAGTGTCAGAACGAGCGCTCGCAGCACAAGAACCGCGCGACGGCGATGAAGATGCTCAAGTCGTCGCTCTACCAGCTCGAGCTGTCCAAGCGAGAGGCCGAGGCGCAGGCGTCCTACCAGGACCTGTCCGACGTCGCGTTCGGCTCGCAGATTCGCTCGTACGTGCTGCACCCCTACAAGCAGATCAAGGACCTGCGCTCGGGCTTCACCGCCTCGAACGTGGAGAAGGTCCTGGACGGTGACCTCGATGGATTCATCGAGGCGTTCCTGCTCATGGATGGCTCAGAGGGCGACGAGGCGAACTGATCGTCGATGGCGCAGGCGAGTCCTCTTCGAAGGGGGCTCGTCTGCGGTCCGCCCCGCCCCAAAGCGCAAAGGAGCGCGCTCGAATGAGATACGAATACTTCATCGGGACGCGCTACTTGATGGCGAAGCGGCGCTCGAGCGTCGTCTCCATCATCACGGTCATCTCGGTGACGGGGGTCGCGCTGGGCGTGACCGCGCTCATCGTGGTGCTCAGCGTGATGGGTGGCTTCAAGAAAGACCTCATGCAGAAGATCCTCGGGACGAAGGCGCACGCCGTCGTCCAGATGGTCCAGCAGGAGCCGATGCCCGAGTCGTCCTCGGTGGCCGACCGCATCCGAGGGATCGAGGGGGTCATCGGGGCGTCGGCGTACGTCGAGAGCGAGGTGATGGTCTCGAGCCTGACGGGCCTCGGCGGCGTGGTGCTGCGAGGGGTCTCGACGGACACGGTCGGGGACGTGTCGAACCTGCCCGACGACATCGTGAAGGGGAAGCTGGCGTACCTGGATGATCCGGGGCCGTTGGTCGACGAGCTGAGCACGCGCCGTGAGCGAGAGCGTGAGGAGTTCATGAAGCGCTTCGAGCGCGAGGCCGAGGAGCGAGAGCAGGCGAAGAGGGAGCGCGGAGACGGAGACTCGAAGGGCCTCGTGCTCGAGGGCTTCGAACTCCCGGAGCCTCTGCTCGCGCCGCTCAACGAGGTGTCGAAGTCGACGGAGAAGAAGGGCGCCACGAAGAAGGGCGTCACGAAGAAAGACGCCGCGGAGGAGCCCGCGCCGAAGGCTCCCGAGACGATCGACCTGAGCGACCGCGCGCTCCCCGAGGCCGACGACATCCCCGACTTCGACGACGACATGGGGGTGCCCTCGATCTTCGGCGACGACGACGGCGGCGGCCCGCCTTCGATCTTCGGCGATGAAGAGGAGGAGGAGAGGGGCGTCCCGGGGCTCGTCATCGGCAAGGAGCTGGCGAAGTCGCTGGCGGTGGGTCTGGGCGACGAGGTCAACGTCGTCACGCCCAACGGCGACCTGGGGCCGACGGGGCGTATGCCTCGGAGCCGCCCGTTCCGGATCGTGGGCATCTTCTACAGCGGCATGTACGAGTACGACGCGAACTACGCGTACGCTCGCCTGGACGAGTCGATGGACTTCCTGGGCGTGGAGGGCGCCACTGGTGTGGAGCTCAAGACGTTCGACGTCGAACAGGCCGTCGGGGTCGCGGACCGCGTGCAGGCCGAGCTCGGCGAGGGCTTCGAGGTGCTCGACTGGATGGAGCTCAACCGGAGCCTGTTCTACGCGCTCAAGCTCGAGAAGATCGCGATGTTCGTGGTGCTCACGTTCATCATCCTGGTCGCGTCGTTCAGCATCGTGGCGATGCTGATCATGATCGTCATCGAGAAGGGCCGCGAGATCGCGGTGCTCAAGGCGCTGGGGGCGACCAACGGCGGCGTGATGCGCGCGTTCATCTACCAGGGGACGCTCATCGGGGTGGTGGGGACGACCATCGGGCTGGGGCTCGGTGTGTTCATATGTTACCTGCTCAGGGAGGTCGGGTTCCCGCTGGACTCCGAGGTGTACTACATCTCGACGTTGCCAGTGGAGATGGACCCGAAGGAGGTGGCGCTCGTGGTCGTGTGCGCCATCGGGATCGCGGCGTTGGCCACGATCTACCCATCGATTCAGGCGGCCAAGCTAAAGCCCGTGGATGGACTGAGAGATGACTGAACGAGGAGGCGTACTGATCGAGCTGAAGAAGCTGCGCAAGGTCTATGACCATCGCGGCGGCGAGCTCGAGGTGCTCGCGGGGATGGATCTCACGATCTGTCGAGGCGACATGGTCGCGATCATGGGGTCCTCCGGGGCCGGCAAGTCGACGCTGCTCCAGATCCTGGGGACGCTCGATACGCCGACCTCGGGGAGCTACCTCTTCGAGGGCAAGGAGGTCTTCAGCGGGCCGGCGTCCGCGCTGGCGAAGTTCCGGAACGAACAGATCGGGTTCGTCTTCCAGTTCCACCACCTGCTCCCGGAGTTCACCGCGCTCGAGAACGTGATGATGCCTGGCCTCATCGGCCGCATGAAGCGTCAGGACGCCGAAGAGAGGGGCGTGGAGCTGCTCAAGATGGTGGGGCTGGGCGACCGGCTCAAGCACCAGCCTGGCGAGCTCTCGGGCGGAGAGCAGCAGCGCGTGGCCATCGCGCGCGCGCTGTTCATGCGCCCGCGCCTGCTTCTCGCCGATGAGCCCACGGGCAACCTCGACCTGAAGACGAGCTCGGGCATCCACGACATCCTGCGCGACCTCAACGAGCGCATGGGCATCACCATCCTCGTGGTGACCCACGACCCGCGCTTGGCCGAGCAGATGTCGGTCCAGTTGCTCGTCGACGATGGGCACATCATCCCCTACCACCAGGGGGACGAGCGGGCGCGCGGGCGTGTTTCGGAGGAGATGTTGCACAAAGCTCCGCTGAGCGTGCGACCCTTCATGAGCGAGGACATCAGCTCCGCGCGAGAGCGTTCGGAGGAGTGACGCGCCGCAGGGCGCGCCCGACAGGCACCCCTCGTGGACTTGGGCTGCGACTTGATGTTAAGGCTGTCTCTTATACACATCTCCGAGCCCACGAGACAGGCAGAAATCTCGT
>CAJXPN010000123.1 GCA_913058025.1 uncultured Myxococcales bacterium
TACACAGAGTAGATCGTCGGCAGCGTCAGATGTGTATAAGAGACAGACCTGGAACTCTTCGGAGGGATCTGCGCGCTCTTCATGGGCGACGGCGTCGCACAGACCGCCCGCATCGCATACAGCGCGTTCGTCGTCTCGGGCCAGATCTTCGGCGTCGCCGCCGACGGCTCGGACGTCACCGCCGAGTACAACCTGCTCCAGGGCTTCGAGATCGCCCCCTACCTGAACGTCACGCCCGGCGTGGGCAACGTCTCGGGTAACCCCGAGTTCGTCGACGCGAACGGCAGAGACTTCAGCCCGCGCGCGACCTCGCCGCTGGTCAACGCGGCCGAGACCAGCGTCACCAACACCGACCTCGTCGGCACCTCCCGGGACAACCTCCCCGACATCGGCGCCTTCGAGTACGTCCCCTGAATCGAGCCTCGCTCACCGCGACGCGAGACCAACGACAGAAGAGCCAGCGCAGATCTTGAAGGTCTGCGCTGGCTCTTCTCTTACCAGGCTCGCGGGTGGCTCGAGTCGAGGATCACTTCATCGGGAGGAATCCCTTCCTCAGCTTCACGTCTTCAGGGGCGGAGCAGGGGTCGCGTCGGGAGTGGCCCGCTTCTTTGCCTTGGCGCTTCGAGGACGCGTCGGCGCGGCGGCAGGCGCGTTGGTCGGCGCTGGTTCAATGACTGGCGGTCTGTCTTCCGCCGCGCCGGGCGCCGCCACAGGGGCGACGTCGTCGCGGGCCTCCTCTCGTGGCAGTCAACGCAATGACTTTGTTGCTGCTTCGATGCTTCGTCGACGTTTGGGCTGCATGGGCTCTCGAGCGTTCCGTCATGCGACTCGACGCATCCTCTTGAGACCTTCCCTCACATCTCGCATAGTCCAACTGGGCCACGTCCCCTCTCTCTCGAACCAGAGACGCCCCATGTGCACCACGCTCATCCTCGCCGGCCCCCCCGGACACCTCCTGTTGCTCGGCAACCGCGACGAGCTTCGAACCCGCTCGCCCGCGCTCCCTCCCGAGCCCGGCCAGCGCGCGCTCTTCCCCATCGACGCCGACGCCCTCGGCACGTGGACCGGCGTCAACGCCCACGGCCTCGCGCTCTCCCTGCTGAACAACTACCAGGCCGACGCCGTCCACGCCCCGGAGCTCCCCATCCTGAGCAGGGGCATCCTCACGCGGGACCTCCTCGACGCGCGTGATCCCGGCGAGGTCGCCTCACGCATCCAGGCGAAGCCCGACCTGCTCACGCGCGTCCGCCCCTTCATCCTCGCCGCCGTCGGCGCCCCGGTCGGCCAGGACGCCCGCGCCGTGCTCGTCACGTGGACCGGCGTGGCGCTCTCGTGCGAGCCCCTCGAACTCCCCGCGCTCCTCATCTCGTCCGGGTACGACCTCGCTGGCGTCTCGACCGCGCGCACCGAGGAACTGCGCGACCTGCTCGACGCGACCTGGTCGGGCGATGCCGACCACGCCTACGCGTTGAGCGAGCGCTTCGGCTCTCCAGGCGTCGCACACACCGCCCACACGCTCTTCATGTCGCGCGACGACGCCCGCACCGTCAGCCACACCCGCGTCGAGGTCGCCTCCCACTCCGCGCGTCTCTCTTACACCGGCGTCCCCCCTCACTCCACGCTCTCGAACGCCCCGACACACGCGCGCGCGCTGGAGCGCGTCGCATGAGCTGCGCCTACCTCTTCATCAGCGCGCCCGGGACACCCCTGGTCGAGGTCGACGCGCTCGCGCGCCGCGCCGCGCGTTGGCTCCCGTTCACGCCGACCTCGTCCTCGCGTCACGACGCCCGCGAGTCCGCCTCGCTCCACACCTGGACCGCGCTCCCCCAGGGCGCCCGCGGCGCCTGGGATGCCCGCGAGGGTGACCTCGCCGTCTGCTACTCCGGGTGGTTCGTCGAGTCCGGGGACGTCCCCCTCTCCGAGACCGTCGCCTCGAGGCTCCTCGGCGACCTCACCCCGGACTCCGTGGGCCACTTCGCCCAGCACCGGGACGGCAACTTCTCCGTCCTCGCGGCGCGCCTGGGTGAGCGCCCCGGAGCCGCCGCCGCCACCGACTTCATCGGCTCCGAGCATGTCTACTATGGGTCACGCGATGGCGTCGCCGTCCTGAGCAACCGCGCCATGCTCGCCGCGAGCGCGCTCCATGGCGGCGACCTCCCCGACCCGAACCCCGAGTACTTCCGGTGGATGCTCAACTCCATCGCTTGCCCGTTCGGCGCCCAGACGCCCTGGGACGACGTCTCGATCCTCGACCTCTACTCCGTCGCGCGTTGCGAGGGCGGCGACGTGCGCCTCGAGCCCAAGCCCGCCGCCACCGACGGCGCCGACGCCTCGTGGGACGAGCTCTTCGACGAGCTCTGCGCGCGCGTCGCCCAGATCACGCGCCTCCCGGACATGCCCTTCCACGCCGCGCTCACTGGCGGTAAGGACTCGCGGCTCGTCCTCGCCGCGCTCATCGCCTCGGGCGCCGTCGAGAAGCTCGACAGGCTCTACATCGCCGCCCCCGAGGGGCACCCGGACGCCGTCGTCGCGCGCCGGCTCGCGGAACACTACGGCGCCCCGTTCGAGCGCCTGGAGCGCTCGCCCAAGCAGGAGGGTTGGCGCGAACGGTTCGCCACGCACAACGTCCTCTCCGAGTTCGGCCTGCACGCCTGGGACCTCAAGGCGCGCTCGGGCGAGGCCCCGCTCGGCTCGTTGCACGGGAACCTCGGTGAGATCTACCGCAGCCACATGCTCCCCCGTCACCTGCTCGGGTGGTGGAGCGCGCGCCTGAAGTACACCTCGCGGGCCTACATCGATCAGAACGACCTCCTCACCGAGCCCATGATCGCGTCGAGCCGCGACGCGCTCTCGGCGTGGGTCGATCACGCCCGCTCCGAGCGCACACCCCTCTCGGGGCTCCACGACCGCTTCCACCGCGAGGTGCGCATGCACCGCTGGGTCGGCCACGCGCAGGTCGTCGACGGCGCGGCGACCGTGTCGCTCAACCCGCTCACCTCACGCAGGCTCCTCACGCGCTACCTCGCGCTCCCGCTCACCGAGCAGCGCCGACACCGCGTCCACTTCGAGCTCACGCGCCGCGTCGACGACTGGCTCTGGCGCCAGCCCTTCGCCAACGCCTCGTGGGGGAAGGGGCTCGCGCCCGGCGCCCAGGCCGCGCCCGTTCGCGGCGACGTGCTCTCCGTGTCCCGCCAGATGGCGCTGTGGCGCGAGCACGGCCGCGAACTCGCCGATTGGGTCTGCTCCCCTGGAGCCCCCGGGTTTTTTCACGTCGTCGCGCATGATAAGCTCCGCGCGCTCGCGTCGAGGTTGACCTCGACCGACGCAGATCCATCCCAGGTCGAACTCAGAGCGATGCTCGGCGCCGTCGGCGTCCGCGTCGCGCTCGAATCATCGCCCACGCCCGAGCCGTTCTCGCTCCAGGAGGCCACCCCATGACCGCTACCATCCCCAACGTGCCCTCCAACGCCGACGCGCCCGCGCCCCTCATCGAGGACCTCGTCGAGGTCCTCCTCCAGGGCCGAGCGCTCATCGACGCGCTCCCCTGCGACGAGGACTACGTCGCCCACCCCGAGCTCCTCACCGCCTCCTCGCTGGGCGCCCACTACCGCCACCACATCGAGCACGTCCAGCTCCTGCTCGCGGGCATTCAGGGCAAGGGCGTCATCGACTACGACGCTCGCGACCGCGACATGGACATCCAGACCGACCGCGGCGTCGCGCTCGCCCGCACCGACGAGTGCATCACGTCGCTGCGCGAGATCCGCGCGCGCGACTTCGACCGCGCGGTCTGCATCGTCTGCCGCTCGTGTGTCGGTGGGGATTCTCGCCCCGAGACCTCCTCGACGCTGGGCCGTGAGCTCATCTTCTTGCTCAGCCACGCGGTCCACCACTTCGCCCTCATGAAGCTCATCGCCGAGGCCTTGGGGCACTCCACCTGCGACACCCTCGGCGTCATGCCCTCCACCCTCGCCGACGCCCGCGCCCGCGCCGAGCTCTACCGCCGCTGATCTCTCGCGTCGGTTTTTTCACACTGTTTCGACGAAAAAACCGAACCGACAGGGAACTTTCGCGCCTCGGCGAGGTCTGTGTTCGTGTAGAGACGAGCACGAGGCGGCGCATGGCGCAGGAGCCAAAGTCAGGGTGGGGAGATCGAGAGGACGCCTTCTTCGATGACGGCGCGGTCGTCGTCGAGGTCTGGGCCGAGGTCCGTGACATGGGCCGACGAGGCAGGCTCGACCGCGCGCCGCTGCCTTACCTCGGCGCCAGCGCGACCTTCCACGTCCTCTTCTTGCTCGTCACCCTCACGCTCCCTCCGGTTCAGCTCCAGAGCGCCGACTTCACCCGCTACGCGCCTCGTGACCACTTCGTCACGTTCGAGCCCGAGGTCCTCACCTCACCACCGCCTCCCCCTCCCGAACTCGACCACGCGATGCGCGGCGACGGCGACGACCTGGACATCGGCCACAAGGCCGCCGGCGCGGGCGGCGCCGCGGGCTCCTCGCGCGCACCCGAGGCCGCCGCGAGGATCGCGATAAAGGGAGATCGAGAGCGCGCGCGGATCAAGCGCGCGCGCGCCGCCACCTCGACGCTCGATGAGAGCCTGGGCGCGCTCTCCGCTGTCGGCGCCGTCTTCTCCGAGGCCGACGAGTCGTTGGGTCAGGACACTCTCGACGCGATGGGCCGCGTGGTCGACGCCCCCAGGGGAGAGTCCGAGGGTTCGGACGGCCTCGGCATCACGGGCGTCGAGAAGGGCGGTGAGGGGCGTGACGAAGGCTTCGGCGTCTCCGAGCTGCTCGCGACGCCGACCTCTCGACGAGGACAACGGGGCGTCCTCAACCAGCGCGGCGACATCGGAGACGCCCACCAGATGGACGTCGTCTCGGGCAGCGAGGACGCCCGGGGGTGCCTCTCTCCGAGGATCGTGCGCGACGCGGTGCGCCGCCGGGTCGCGCAGGTCAGAGGGTGCTACGAGCGCGGCCTGGTCTACGACCACGACCTCTCGGGTCGCGTCTCCGTCGAGCTCGAGATCGGCCCCTCCGGAGACGTCGACCACCTCACGGTGCACGACGACTCGCTCGGCTCTCGGCGCGTCGTCTCCTGCATCGAGGAGCAGCTCGAGTCGCTGAGCTTCCCCTCGTTCGATGGCTGCGAGTCCGTCGTCGTGCGCTACCCCTTCCGCTTCAGCGAGTCCTCACGCTGAGCGCGGTGGCTTCGTCACCAGAACGTCACGAAGTCGGCTTGAAGCTGCGCCCTGCTTCGCCTAGGTGTGTCCGCGTGCATCGCGCGCGCTCGGCCACGTGCCGAGGACTTCACCATTTTTATCAAGGCGAGCCCCTCCATGATGAACAAGACGCTCCTCAGACACACCACCGCCGCGCTCCTCACCTCTGGCCTCGCCATGGCGATCGCCTGTGGCCCGACGGGTTCGAACGACGACAACAACGACAACAACTCGAACAACACCACGGGTTCGAACAACTCGAACAACACGACCGGTTCGAACAACACCGTCGGCTCGAACAACACCGTCGGCTCGAACAATACGACGGGTTCGAACAACACCACGGGTACGACGGGTTCGAACAACTCGAACAACACGACGGGTTCGAACAACTCGAACAACACCAACGGTACGAACAACACCAACGGTACGAACAACACCAACGGTACGAACAACACCAATGGTACGAACAACACGAACAACACGAACGGCGGCGATCGTGAGGCGGCCTCGATGGCCATCGGCGACTTCCGCGCCGAGATGACCGGTCAGGTCACTGGCGCGTTCGTGACGTACCTGCGCCCCGCCGTCGGCGTCGAGGGCGCTGGCTTCTTCATCCAGGCCGAGCAGGACGGCCCCGCGATCTTCGTGGGCGTCGACCCCACCACGCTCTCGCCCGTGCCCGCGGTCGGTGACGAGGTCGAGCTGACCGTCGACGCCGCCGAGCTTCGCAGCGACGTCCCCCTGGTCACCGCCATCAGCGGCTTCTCGGTGATCAGCAGCGGCAACGACCTCAGCGGCCTGCTCCAGGACGTCGGCGCCGTCGACATCGTCGCGGCCCTCGCCGACTTCGACTCCGAGCTGATCACGCTCTCGGGCACCGTCGCCGGCGAGTTCCGCTTCGCGGGCACGGGCTTCATGTCGGCCAAGCTCACGACCGCTGGCGTCCCCGACAGCGAGGACCTCCTCCTCCGCCTCCCCGAGACCCTCGCCGCCACGCTCTCGCTCACGCCCGGCTGTGAGATCGTGCTCCCCGGCACCCCGCTGTGGCGCTTCCGTGACGACGCCCAGCCCTCGGCGTGGGTCGCCGCGGACATCACCGTCACCTCGTGCGCGCAGCCCATGGTCACCGGCGCCATCGCCATCAGCGACACCGAGCTCGTCCTGACCTTCGACCGCCCCGTCGATCCTGCGTCGATCACCAACGCGACGATGCAGTTCACCGTCGACAACGGCCTCACGGTCAGCGCCGCAGCGGTCGCCGGCAACGAGGTCACCTTGACCACGAGCACCCAGGCCGGCGGCACCGCCTACACGGTCACCGTCGCCAACACCGTCCTCGACGACCTCGGCTCCGCCGTCGATCCCAACGGCAACACCGCCGCGTTCACCGGGTTCATCGCGCTCGCGACCTTGGTTATCAATGAGTTCAATACTCAGATTACGAACGGGTGTGATCTCGTTGAGATTCGCGCCACCGAAGGTGGATCTGTGGAGGGGATGGTCATCCGTTACCAGACTGCTGATGCGTTCGTTTTCCCTGCAATGACCGTCGCCAAGAATGACTTCATCGTCGTGCACTTCGATGGCGATGACGAGAAGTGCAGTAATGACAACCCCAAGCCGGCAGACGAGACACAGTCAGTGAGCGAGGTCCCCGCTGGCGCAACCAACCGCAACTTCGACAACGCCTATGACGTCTACGCGTCGCCCACGGGCCTTTCAGGAGCGACAGGTGTACTGAGTATCGAAGACTCCACTGGAACGATCCTCGATGCAGTGGTCTATGCTGACTTGGGAGCTGGCAACGCTTCTGGCGGCACAGTGTCTGCTGCGAACGCTGCCATCGCAGCGGGTCAGTGGTTCGACGCGGCAGGCGCGGTATTGAGCCCGTACCCGACAGGCACGCCTGACGCACGAGCTGACGCGGTCACTGATGTCGACACCTCGACCTCAAACTACATGGATGTTGCTGGGCTATCTGTTGGACGATCAGACGACACCGACTCGAATAATACGGTGGGTTGGACGGACGCCAGCATTCAGTCGTGGGGCGAGAAGAACCCAGGTCAGAGCGACCTTTGAGCCTCACCTGAATGTGAGTTGAAAGAACCCGCCCACGTAGGTGGGCGGGTTCTTCTGTTACCAGAGGACGACCTGTTGAGCTGGGTCGTCCAGGTCTTGGGCTCGCTCCCCTAGTCCGAGTTGGTTGTAGTCGTCTTCGCCCCAGCACTTGACCGTGCCCACTTCGGTGATCGCGCAAAAGTGGCGCGCTGTTCCGTGGCTCGCGATTGATGTGATGGCCAGGCCCATGTCGACTCTGAACGCAGCCTTGTCAGGGGCCGTTCCGATGTCCATACCTTGACCTATCTCCGTGGCTTTGCCCCAGCAATAGATATGTCCCGTAGACGTCACGGTGCAGGTGGCGTTTGTGCTGGTGGCAATGCCTTCAGGGCTCTCTTGAATGTCATCGCTGAATCGAGTCCTCAAGCCGAACATTTCACTGGCGTTATTGCCTCGCTCGTTGGTGTCACCAAGGCCAAGCTGTCCGTTTGAGTTGTATCCCCAGCACTTCAGGCCGTTTGCTGGGGCTGTCGAATTCGTTGGGATGATGGCGCAAGCGTGGCGCCCTCCAAGGGCGATTGACGTCACGTCCTTCGTGTGAACTACAGGATCGGGGGGCATCTCTCCGGGTTCGTTGCCAATGGAGAGGTTGGTCGTGGGTTCAGCGCCGAGGCCGAGGACGGACTCCCAGTCCCCCCAACACTTGACTGAGCCCATCGTTCCGACAATGCATATTTGGTTCGAACTCATAGAGATACCTTGGACAAGGACTCCCGCATCGACGTTGTCGAGTGGGTATTCGTCCTCCTCCTCTCCGCGTGGGTCTTCTGTTCCACTTCCGCAAACGCCCGAGTCGTTGACTCCGTAGCATTTCATTTTGAGATTCGAGAAGATCACGCAGTAGTTGTCGAGGCCGATGGCGACGTCGACTATCTGTTCGTGAGGTTGTTGTTGGCCGACTGGTAACAGTGGAGCCACCGATGCGTCGGTGCTGTCCGCTGTTGAGCGGTTCGGCCCGAGCACGACGTTGCTTCCCCAGCATTTGGCATCGCCCTCAGCGCTCAGGGCGCACGTGTTGTATCCTCCTGATTTCAAAAGGCTTACAGAATCGAACGTAGATGTGGATTTTGGAGGGAAGTCACTGTCCAGTGCCCCGATTTCGACCCGATCGCCTACGCCGAGTTGTCCAGCGTTGTTCCGCCCCCAACACTTCACGTCTCTGATCGTGCGAGTCTAAACTTGGCGTGTGAGATCGTGTAATCTCAGACGTCGTAG
>CAJXPN010000124.1 GCA_913058025.1 uncultured Myxococcales bacterium
GACGACGGCCGTGACACCCTCGACGGTGAGCGAGGTCTCGGCGATGTTCGTCGAGACGATGACCTTGCGCCGCCTCCCGGGGGCGATGGCGCGGAGCTGGTCGTCGAGCGGGAGCGAGCCGTAGAGGGGGCAGACGTCGAACCCTCCGGCGCGCGCCCAGGCCGAGAGCGCGGCCTCGGTGTCCTGGATGGCGCGCGCGCCGGGCATGAAGACGAGGACGTCCCCGTCGGTCTGGGCCGCGACGCGCTGGACCTCGCGGGCGGCGGCGACGCCGACGTCCTCGGGCTCGGGGGCGCGCGCGACGTGCTCGACGTCGACCGGGTGGAGGCGCCCCTGGCTCACGATCGCGGGCGCGTCGAGGTAGGCGCACACGGCCTCGGTCTGGAGCGTCGCGGACATCACGAGGACGAGCAGGTCCTCCCGGACCTCCCGGACCTCGCGCAGCATCGCGATGATGAGGTCGGCGTGGATCGAGCGCTCGTGGAACTCGTCGAGCACGACGCACGAGACGCCATCGAGCAGCGGGTCGCGCTGGAGCTGGCGGAGCAACGTGCCTTCGGTCATGAGGATGACGCGCGTACCCGCCCCGACCTTCCGGTCGAAGCGAACCGAGTAGCCCACGGTCCCGCCGACGCGCTCACCGCGCTCGGCGGCGATGCGGCTGGCGAGCGCGCGCGCGGCCACGCGCCTCGGCTGGAGGACGAGGACCTGGCCGTCGCCGGCGAGCCCCGCGTCCAGGATCGCCGTGGGGACCTGGGTCGACTTGCCCGCGCCGGGCGGGGCCTGGAGCGCGGCGACGCCGCGCTCGCGCAGCGCGCCGAGGAGGTCGGGGAGGACGTCGTGGATCGGAAGCCGGGAGGTCATTCACACACCGCATCGGGTCTGCGCGACGCGCAACGCGTCGGCGAGGACGCCCGCGGCGGTGACGGCGCCCGAGGCGCCGGCGCCCCGGACGTTGAGAGCGTACAGGGTGTACCGCGTAGTGGTGAAGGCCACGAACGATTCGGTGCCACGCGTCCCCACCTCCGCGCGCATCCGCTGCGCGGCGAGTGAGAAAGTTCAAGAAAACGCACCGACCGACGCAACACGGGTGCGAGACCTGCCGAGAACCCACGTAGAGACCCCGCATCAGCCGGGTGACTCCATACGACGAAGGAGGCTCGAGATGACGGATCCGATTCAGGGAGTCGGCGCGGTCGACAAGATGAAGGAGCTCGACAAGATGTCGGGAGCTGGAGGACCGCAGGGCGCATCGTTCGACGAGGTGATGGGGGAGCAGGCCGCGGGCGGCGTCGAGGACGCCGAGGGAGTGGACGCGGTGGAGGCGCCCCAGGAGGTCGAGGCGGCGCAGGCGCCCGAACAGGTCGAGAAGGCGGGGCCGGTCGAGAAGATGGACCAGTTCCTCGAGGGGATGAGCAAGGACGAGGCGGAGCTCAACGACCTGATGGACCGCTGCATGGGCGGGGCGGACCTGTCGCAGAAGGAGCTCTTGAGGGTGCAGATGCTCGTGTACGGGTACGCGCAGAAGGTGGATCTGGCGTCGAAGGTCGTGGACAAGGCGACCGGCGGCATCAAGCAGGTGATGAACACACAGGTGTGAGGGGTGAGCGACGTGGGATCGATCAGAATGAGCGCGGCGCGCGCGGTGGTGCTTGCTGCGTGCGCGTGGGCGGCCGGGTGCACGAGCGAGATCTACCATGGCCTCGGCGAGCAGGAGGCCAACGAGATGATCGTGGTACTCGAGCAGCGCGGGATCGAGGCGAGCAAGGACGCCGACCCGGAGGGCGACGCGATGTGGGTGGTGAAGACACCGTCGCACGCTCGCGTCGAGGCGTGGAGGGTGCTCGAGTCCGAGGGCCTGCCGAGGCCGGCGGTGCGAGGCGTGGGCGAGGTCTACCCGAGCGGGGGCCTGATCCCCACGGAGAGCGAGGAGCGCGCGCTGCTCCAGTACACGACGGCGCAGGAGCTCAGGCGAGGTCTGCTCAAGCTCGACGGGGTGGTCGACGCGCACATCAACCTCGTGATGCCCAAGCGGGCGCGGGTACAGCTCCCCGGGACGGTGCCTCCGAAGCCGAGGGCGTCGGTGGTGCTCAGGTACAAGGCCGCCGCTGAAGCGGGCGCGCCGCCAGTGAGCGAGGACGAGGTCCGACAGCTCGTGTCGTGGGGAGTCGAGGACATGGAGCCGGAGTCGGTGGCGGTGGTGATGAAGGCGGAGTCGAGGAGCCTGGCGCCGATCAAACCCGCGGCGCTCTCACAGGTAGGGCCGATCGCCGTATCTACAGGGACGAAGGGCTGGCTCCAGGGCCTGATCGCGGGGCTCTGCGTGGTGATCCTGGTGCTCGGTGGCCTGCTCGCGTTCGTGCTCACGAAGAGGTCACCGACGGCGGTGGCCGCGGCGGAGTGAGGCGATGAGCGAGGGGACGGACAGGTTGGGGTTGTCGGAGTCGGAGGCGGCTGTGCTCTGGGCGGCGGCGCGCTTTGGAGGCGGCCAGGAGCTGATGGGGGGCCTGGAGCCGGCCGCCGCGGAGGCGCTCGGCCCGCGCGCGCAGGCGCTGAAGTCGATGGGAGCGCCCGCGCGCGGCGCGCTCGCCCAGGCGTGGCGTGGAGAGGACGAGCGCGGGGAGGACGTCCAGGGGGCGATGGCGCGCGTGTCGCTGAGCCGACAGCGCAGGCTGATCCCGACGCTCGGTGAGAGGTGGAGCGTGGTGGCGGCGCGGGCGGTAGAGGGGGAGGCGCACCCGCTCGCTGACGACGGGGTGGGAGAGGTGGCGGCGAGGATCGCGCTCGACCCGCTGCTTCGAGGACCGCACAGGCTGAGGATGGAGTTCGTGGGGGAGCCAGGTTCCGGGTCGTTCGATGTGGGGTGGTTGCTCCGCCAGGACAGGGGCGTCACGCGGCTCGCGCTGGTGAGGATCGGCGTGGCGATGACCGCGCGCGTGGTCGCGCCATGGTCGAGGAGGCAGCAGGCCAGGTTCGTGGGCGCGCTCGAGGAGCGCGAGCAGCGCTGGATGATCGATGAGCTACGCGAGGAGCGAGTGGTGGAGGAGGAGGTCGTCGAGCGGGCGCGCGAGGTGCTGGTGCGCGCGCAGCGAGGCGGCGGCGCCTGGGAGGAGATCTTCGAGACAGTGGGGATGTATTTCGTGGTGTGCGCGGCGTCGAGGCGACACGGGAAGCGGCTGAGGCGTTGGATGCAGCGCTGCGGATCGGAGCGAGCGCGCGAGGTCGAGTCGACGTGGACGGCGCACGCGCGCGGCTCACACCCCTGGCTCGACGCGCCGACGCAGCGCGCGCTGGACGGGATGTCCCAGACGTTGAGGCGCGACGTGTTCGCGCGAAAGGGAGGTGAATGATGGGGTTCCCGAGGTTGATCGAGGGCTCGAGCGAGGGTGCCGCTCGCGTGACGGCGCTGTTCGAGGAGCAAACCCCTGGGCTCATCAAGGCGTCGGCGCTCGAGGGGCTCGAGTCGGTCCAGCGCGAGCTGGACGCGATGAAGGAGCAGGCGCGCGCGGAGCTCGAGGAGGCGAGGCAAGAAGGAGCGCGCCTCCAGGAGCAGGCGCGCGAGCGTGGCTACGAGGAGGGGATCGCGCGCGTCGCGGAGGCGCTGGCCCGCGCGAGCGCGGAGTACGAGAGGCGCGTGGCGGCGTCGGAGCAGGACATGCTTGCGCTGTCGTTCGCGCTGGCGGCGCGCTTGGTCGGGCACGCCGTGGAGGCGGACGAGCGAGTGGTGCAGGGGATGGTGGCGAGCGCGTTGGAGCACGTGCGCGGGAAGAGGCAGATCGTGGTGTTGGTGAACCCGGAGGACGTGCCCGCGCTCGAGCGCGCCCGGGCGGTGTTCTCGGAGCGGATGGACGGCGCGTCGGTGCACATCGAGCCGCACGACGAGATCACGCGAGGAGGCTGCCTGATCGAGACGGAGGCGGGGCGCGTGGACGCTCGCCTCGAGGTCCAGCTCGACGTGCTCAGGTCCGCGATGATGGGAGGGGGTGAACGATGAGTGACGATTTCATGGGTGGAGGTCTCAAGAAGTACCTGTCGAGGCTGGAGTCGAGCCCGCCGCCCTCCCCTGTCGTGGTGCGGGGTCGCGTGCGCGAGGTCACCGGACTGATCATCAAGGCGAGCGTGCCAGACGCGAGGATCGGAGACCTCGTGCGGATCAGGTGCTCAGGCGGCGAGGTCAAGCTCGCGGAGGTGGTCGGGTTCAAGGACGAGCTCGCGGTGTGTATGCCGCTGGGGGAGGTCGACGGAGTCGGCCCTGACGCCGAGGTCGAGCCGACCGGGGAGCCGCTGTCGATGTGGTGCGGTGAGGCGCTGCTCGGCCGCGTACTCAACGGGTTGGGGGAGCCGATCGACGGGGGCCCGGGCCTCCAGGAGAGCGGCTGCGAGCGCTGGGCTGTCATGAGGACACCGCCGGACCCGCTGACGAGGAAGAGGGTCACGGAACCTCTCGGGATGGGCGTGCGCGCGATCGACGGCCTGCTGACGTTCGGGGAGGGGCAACGCGTGGGGTTGTTCGCAGGTTCGGGCGTGGGCAAGTCGACGTTGATGGGTCAGATCGCCAAGCAGACCGACGCCGAGATCGTGATCCTGTGCCTGATCGGCGAGCGCGGCAGGGAGGTCCGAGACTTCCTCGAGGAGGTGCTCGGAGAGGAGGGGCTGAAGCGCTCGGTGGTGGTGTGCGCGACGTCGGACACGCCGTCGATGGTGAGGTTGAAGTCGGCGTACGTGGCGACGGCGGTGGCCGAGTGGTTCCGCGAGCGCGGCCAGAAGGTCCTGCTGATGATGGACTCGGTGACGCGGTTCGCCAGGGCGCAGCGCGAGATCGGCCTGGCGGCGGGCGAGCCCCCGGCGAGGCGCGGCTACCCGCCGAGCGTGTTCAGCATGCTACCCAGGCTGCTCGAGCGGACGGGCAACTCGGCGACGGGATCGATCACGGCGCTCTACACAGTGCTCGTGGCGGGCGGGGACATGGAGGAGCCGATCGCGGACGAGGTCAGGGGCATCGTGGACGGCCACATCCTGCTCTCGCGCAAGCTCGCGACGCGCAACCACTGGCCCGCCATCGACGTGCTGCCGTCGCTCTCACGTGTGATGAACGGCGTGGTCTCGGGCGAGCACCGGGAGGCCGCGGGGAGGTTCCGTGAGGTGCTCTCGGCGTACGAAGAGAAGCGCGATCTGATCGCGCTCGGCGCCTACCAGTACGGGACCGACGAGAAGATCGACGAGGCGATCGACCTGATCGAGGAGCTCGAAGAGCTCCTCAAGCAAGGCCTCGAGGACCACGCGACGTTGGATGAGACCGTGGACATGTTGCTCGACCTCTTCGGTTGATGCGACAGGCAAAGGAGCGATGAGATGAGCCAACGAGAGGAGTACCCGCTCCAGGCCCTGCGGGAGCTTCGCGAGCGCGCGAAGCAACAGGCGATGGAGGGACTGGCCGAGGCGCTCGCCGAGGTCGAGCGCGCGGCGGCGCGCGTCGCGGGAGCCGTCGACGCGTTGGCCAGCGCGCGTGAACTCCGCGCCCGCAAGGTCCGCGAGTTCGACGAGAGCGTGGCGGCCGGGCGAGCAGGGATCGCGCAGATGCGCACCTTCGAGCACTACCGCCAGCGCCTGCTCGACGAGGAGCGGGAGCTGCTCGAGGACATCGAGGCGCGCAAGGCAGCGGAGCGCCGGGCGCGAGAGGTGAGCGCCGAGGCGCGCGCCGAGCTCGAGGACACCGCGACGCAGCTCGAGGCCGTGGTGAAGCACCGCGGCGGCTGGGACGCGGAGCGGGCGGTGATCAGGCAACGCAAGGACGAGGCGGCGATGGACGAGGTGGCCACGCGCATCTGGCGGGAGCAGAGCTCATGAGCAGAATCGACGGGATCTCATCGAGCGTCGTGGGGCGCGCGGACTTTGGCGGCGTGGGCGAGACGCAGCGCGCGCTCACGACGAAGACGGAGCCGACGCTGAGCGTGGACGCGGACATCGCGCCGATGCTCGGCGGGTTGCTCAGGCGGCTCGACGCGTTCGAGCGGCCCGGCCCCACGCGTGGAATCTCCGGGCCGAGCGGCCCGGGCGCGAAGCTGGCGCCCGAGCGGGCGCTCGCCGCGATGACGCGTGCCTCCACGCGCATCAAGGGCGAGCTGTCGGGCGCGCAGGAGTCGCCTCAGACCCAACGCATCCAGCAGATGCTCACGGTGCTCGACGAGCACCTCGCGCTCAAGCGCGAGGTGCTCGTGAGGGCAGGCCCCGAGGCGTGAGCGACCCGGTCGCCCGACGCGCCTGCACGACTCGAGTTCGCCAAACGCGGGCGCGCGAGTAGATTGTCAATGTGTACGTGGGCAGTGACGAGAGGCGTGACATGAGACCATCGGTTTGGTTCTTCAAGGGGCTCGGGCTCGACGAGAGACTCGGAGAGGACGTGCTCGCGCAGATGCTCGAGCTGGGGCGCGTCGAGAGGTGGGGGCACTCGGGGGAGGTCCACGGCGCACGGGACGAGGACATGATCTCGATGATCCTCAAGGGGGGCGTATGGGCCGATGACGGGACCACGTCCAGGAGTATTCTGCTCAAGACGGGGGACACGCTCGGTGGCCTCGCGGGCTCGGACAGCGGAGTCATCACCGCACATGACGAGACCGAGCTGATCAGGCTCGAGCGCGCACGATTCGACGAGCTCGTCGCGCCGCACATGGGGACGCGGCAGGGGTTCATAGAGGTGCCGACCGCGCCGCTGCTGTACACGGGCCCGACCTCGCGGGTGGCACGCGCGCTGATGCATTGGGTCAATGGGTTGGACGCGGACGCCGAGCTCGTGACGCCGCGGGTCCCGCCGCGAAACCTCGGCCGCCTCACCGGCCTGGACCGGGCGCGCACGATGGCGGCGCTCGAGGAGCTGAGCGCCGAGGGGGCGATCGAGCGCAAGCGCGCTCGCCTGCACATCCGAAACGTCGAGGCGCTCGAACGTCGGGCCCGTGGGTCTTGAGCATGAACGGCCAAAGTTCTTCGAGCGAGGCGGATGTCGCGCTATGGTGTGGGTGAGCCATTCCCACTCCCACCCACGTCGGCGGGAGCGCCCCTGGAGTTCACGTGATCACGGAAGGGCTGCGACAGTCCGTCACCACGAGCGTCACGCTCGGGGTCCAACTCGACGAGTTCGACTACCGAGTCTTCTTGAGAGACTACCACCGCGATCTGCGCGCCCGCTTCCCTCAGGAAGATGGGTTCCCTGCGTACAGTCCGACCATGGTCCTCGACGCGCTCATGGCGAGGCTCCTGCCGGAGGCGACCCAGGCGGGCCACAGGCGCGACGAACTGCGCGACTTCGCCCGGCGAGTGTACAGGCTCCACCTCAGCCTCGGGGGCTCCGACTACGGCGCGCATGAGCGCCGAGGGTCTCCGTACTCATTTGATCGCGCGACCTACCTGATGGGAAGGGAGCTGACGGTGGCCACGCTGGAGAACGACTACCCCGGGCACAACCCGTACAAGTCGACGCGCAAGCTCAACATCATGTTCATGCGCGAGCAGTTCGAGGGCTGGGTGGAGCTGCTGCCGGACTACCTGTGGTGGGCACTGCACGACAAGAAAGACCTGCTCCAGAACGTGCTCGCGCCCGAACAACTCGGCAGGGTCCGCGAGCAGGTCGAGCGCGCGGGATTCAAGGTCGACACGTTCGGCCTGTACCTGACGACGTTCGAGTCGGTGGCGCCCAAGGACAGTTGAGGCTCACGCCTCGGTAGGATCATGCAGGGGCTCGTCCAGCGGGCGCAGCGCGCCGAGCGCCTCGAGGTGTTCGGGCGCGCCGAGCTGCGCGAGCCACCCCTCTGGGGGCGACCACGGGCGAGGCCATGAGCCGAGCTGCTCGCGCTTGAGCGCGCGGACGCGCGCTGCCGCGGCGCGCACGAGCGCTGCGAACTCGGGGTCACGCGCGGAGACCTCGACGAGGTGTGAGAAGGCGCGGCGCCACTTGTCCTCGGTGTGGCAGATGAGGAAGAGGTCGACGCCCGCGCGCACGCCGAGTTCGATCATCTCGGTGACGTCGTAGTGGTCGGCGACGGCCTTCATCTCCAGGCAATCGGACACGACGACGCCCTCGTAGCCGAGCTCCTTGCGCAGGACCCCGTCGATGACGGGCGCGCTCAGCGTGGCAGGGTAAACGGGGTCCACGCCGGAGAAGACGACGTGCGCGGTCATGATCATGGGCGCGATGGCGGCGACCTTCCGGAACGGGTGGAGCTCGACGGAGTCGAGGCGTTCTCGTCGGTGCGTGAGCGTGGGGAGCGCGAGGTGGGAGTCCGTGGAGGTGTCGCCGTGCCCGGGGAAGTGCTTGGCGCACGGGATGACCCCCGCGGCGAGGTGCCCGCCGATGAAGGCCCCGCCGAGTCGCGCGACGACCTCGGGGTCGGCGGAGAAGGCGCGGTCGCCGATGACGGGGTTGTCGGGGTTGGTGTCGACGTCGAGCACGGGCGCGAAGTTGACGTTGAAGCCGAGCACGCCGAGCTCGGTCTGTCTCTTATACACATCTCCGAGCCCA
>CAJXPN010000125.1 GCA_913058025.1 uncultured Myxococcales bacterium
TCTCGTGGGCTCGGAGATGTGTATAAGAGACAGCTCCTTCGGCGTCTGCGCCCAGGACAACGGCTCCGAGGAGGGCGAGCGCTGCCGCCCCGTCAACACCTCCTGCGGTGAGGACGCCGTCGGCTGCTTCCCCACAGGACAGGGCGGCGCCCAGTGCCAGCGCCTCTGCCGCACCGACCTGGGCAACGACGACTGCGACCCCGGCTCGAGGTGCTTCCGCTTCGGCCAGGGCGGCCAGGACGACAACGGCGTGGGCGTCTGCGTCGACAACGCGCCATGATCGACGACGCGAGGGGACTCCTCGCACGCAGCACGCACGGCACGCTCTCCACGCTCGATCCTGACACTGGCCACCCCTACGCCTCGCTCGTCGCCATCGCGCCGACGCCCGCTGGCGAGGTCGTCTTGCTCCTGAGCACGCTCGCCGTCCACACGACGAACCTGACCGCGGACCCGAGGTCCTCGATCCTCGTGCGCGCCGAGCCTCGCCCGGACGAGACGCCGCTCCAGGCACCCAGGCTCTCGCTCGTCGGCCAGACGCGCCGCCTCGACGAACCCGGCCCCGCCCGTGAGCTCTTCCTCGAGGCGCACCCCGACGCCGCCGCGTACGTCGACTTCGCCGACTTCTCGTTCTTCGTCATGCGCCCCGAGCGCCTGCGCTTCGTCGCCGGGTTCGGCCGCATGGGCTGGTTCGACGGCCCCGACTGGCTCACCCCAGCCTGACACTCTCCAACAGACCACTCCTTAGGAGCACCACATGATCCTGATGCGTGAGGTCAAACCCGCCGATCTCGAGCGCCTCTACCTGCTCGCCCAGCGCCTCAACACGCTCAACCTCCCCGCCGATCGCGACAGCCTCCAGAGCATCATCCAGAAGTCCAACGACAGCTTCGGCGGCCGCTACGCCTCCATCAAGGATCGCGAGTACGTCTTCGTGATGTTCGACCCCAAGGAGGACCGCCTCATCGGGTCCTGCCTCATCATCGCCCAGCACGGCACCTTCGAGAGGCCCTCGGTCTACTTCCAGGTGCGCAAGCAGCAGATGTACTCCTCGACCATCGCCAGGCACTTCATCCACCAGACCCTCCAGCTCACCTTCGACTACGACGGCCCCACCGAGATCGGCGGCCTCATCCTCGATCCCGACTACCGCGGCCACGCCCTCAAGCTCGGGAAGCTCCTGAGCTTCGTGCGCTTCCTCTACATCGGCATGCACCCGGACTGGTTCCGCGGCGAGATCGTCGCCGAGCTCCTCCCGCCGCTCGCCGACGACGGCGGCTCCGACCTCTGGGACTACCTCGGCCACAACTTCACCGGCCTGGACTACCTCGCCGCCGACCGCATGAGCCGCGAGAACATCGAGTTCATCCGCAGCCTCTTCCCCGCCACGCCCCTCTACACCAGCCTCCTGCCCGAGCGCGTCCGCGACCTCATCGGCCAGGTCGGCCCCAAGACCAAGCCCGTCGAGAAGATGCTCCGGGACATCGGCTTCCGCTACAACGACCACATCGACCCCTTCGACGGCGGCCCCACCTTCACCGTCCCCACCGACTCCTGCGTCCCCGTCGCGCGCACCCGCCGGGTCACCTACTCCGGCCCGCTCGACCCCGACGCGCCCGCGCAAGGCCGCGCCCTGATCGGCTACGAGTACGACGACCCCGAGGTCCGCTTCCGCGCGGCCTTCGTCGACTACACCATCGAAGCCGACTCCGCGCGCGTGCGCGGCGACGGCCTCGACAAGCTCCTGCTCGAACCCGGCGCGCCGCTCGGAATCCTGCCGCTGACCGGCCCTGGCCTCTCGCCGCTCTACTGAGCGCGACCCCACGGCTTGCGCGCCGCGCGGTTCTGGCTTAAAACCGCTGACGCGCGCCTCTCGCGCAAGCAGCCTTCGCCTCAACACACCTCGAGAGCGTCCCCATGACGAAAGAAATCTTCCAGGGCATCTTCGGCGGTCTCCTCGCCGTCATCATCTGCGTCGGCGTGGGCAGCCTCATCGCCAGCGCGATGCCGCACTCCGACCACAGCGGCGACGCTCACGGCGACGAGACCCACACCGAGGGCAGCGCGCACACCAACGGTGAGGCGCACGCCGAGGACGGGGCCAAGCCCGCGGGCGAGGCAAAGGCCGACGACGCGAAGCACTAGCTCGCTCGCAGCGCCTCGACCTACGAGGCGCGTGGCGCACCGAGCGCCCTCAGGAACAGATCAAGCGTGACCGGGAGGATCCGGTCCATGTCCAGCGGCGTCCCCGCCGCGTACGCGACCTGTATCCCGTCCAGTTGAGCCTTGAGCACGAGCGCGACGGTCTGCGTATCCAGACCCTCGCGCAGGTGACCCTCGCGCACGCCCCAGTCGAGCAGCTCAGCGATCGCGTCGATGTAGCTCTGCTGCAAGGTGAGCAGCTGCTCACGGACCTCGGGGTCCCTCAGCGCCATCTCACCGATCACCACCAGGAACTTCGGCTCGTCCCCCGCGGCGAACACGCCCATGAAGTGCTCCGCGAGCGCGAGCAGCTTGGTGAGCGTGTCACCCTCGCCCTTGGTCACCGCGTCGATCGCCCCCATCGAGCGGTCGTACTCCTCCCCTACCAGCGCCATGAAGATCTCGCGCTTGGACGCGAAGTGGAAGTACACCCCTCCCTTCGACAGGCCCGCCTCGCGCGCGATCTCGTCGACGCGCGTGGCGAAGTAGCCTCGCGCAAGGAAGCAGGCCTTGGCCGCGGCGAGGATCTGGTCGTAGCGCTCGTTGGCGCTTCGGTGCTTGGTCATCGCCTCGGGCTCGCCCGCTCGTGTCTTCGGATCAAAGCTCGCCGGGGAAGTTCACCCGCTCGGTCGTCATCTCGAACGTCACCAGCTCGCACTGGTGGAGCAGGAAGACCGTGCGGTAGATCGTGTCGCGCTGGGACGGCGGGAACTTCCGGAGCAGCCCGTTGAGCGACTGCCCCTGCTCCATCATGTTCGCCACCCTCAGCTCGTTCGAGCGCAGCCGCAACATGTCCACGTCGAAGGGCGCCGGCGACCTCATGTAGAGCGCCACGTGCTGGCGCTCCTTGTAGAACGCCAGCAGCCGCTCGAACGAGACCCGCTCGCGGCAGCCCTCGGAGAGGACCCCGTAGCAGTCCACGCCCAACGGGTAGCCGTGCATCGAGGGCTCCTGGCCCTCGTAGAACCCGTAGCGCCCTTCGTCCCACTCGAACAGCTCGAGGAGCTTCTCGCGCATCTGGTCCGAGAGGAGCTGGAAGATCTCGTGGGCCGCGATCGCGCCGATCGCCACCAGCGCGTCGCCCAGGCGACCGCCCCACTCGGTCAGGCGGTTGAAGCCCTCGTCGAGCTGCTCCTGACGGATGATGTCGCGCGAGAGCAGGAACGCGCCGAGCAGCTCCTCCTCGCGGTTCGAGTCGACGAGGATGACCTCGCCCTCCTGGAAGTAGACCGACTTGTCGATCTCTCCGCGCGTCAGGTTCAGGCGACCCGTGCCGCGATCGCGCAGCAGCCTCGCCACCATCCTCGGGAACGAGATGTCGGAGAGCATCCCCTCGTACATCGTGTAGTTCGAACGGAGCTTCTCGACGACCTGAGAGCGCTCGCGCTTGGCCTCGGACGACCCATCCACGAGCGACGGCGCGCGCTGCTCGTCGAGCGTCGCCTGGGACGGCGCCGCGGAGTCGGCCGCGCCGTCGGCCGCCGTGAACTCGTCGTCTCGACGCACCGTGATGCCGGACGACGCGCGCCACGCGCGCTTCATCTCCGCGCTCGAGGCCGGGTCGCCGTACAGGTCGTCGAGCTTCTCGCGCAGCGTGTCCACATCGTCGACCACGCGCCAGTCGCCGTCGTTGACCGAGACGCGGTCTTCGTCCTGAGGGGGCCTGCTCTCGAGCAACCCGAGCATCGTGCGCATCGTCATCGGGCCGTAGATCAGGCCGTTCCCGTCGCGGTACCTGTAACGCTCCTCGACGACCTCCGGCTCGCTCTGATCGCCCCGAGGCTTCACCGTCCGGAGCACGCCCGCGCCGCCCTTGGGGCGCGCGCTCGCCTGCGACGTCGGCGCGAGCGGGTCGGCGAAGCCCGGGAGGTCGAGTGAGTCCTCGATGCCTCCCGACGACTCCGAGACCATCTGGAGCGCCGGCGCGTGCGGATCGTTCCGCCGCTTCGCCTTCTCCTCCTCGATCTCACTGGCGAACAGGCGCCTCATGAAGTTCGACAGGTCCGTGTCGGCCGTGCGGATGTCGTGCTGGAAGCAGAAGTCCACGAGCCCCTGGTAGAACTCACCGGCGGTCTGATAGCGCTCCTCGCGGTGGCGCGAGAGGGCGCGGCGGACGATGTCCTGGATCCCCGTGGGCAGCGGCCCCGCCGCGTCCAGGCGCGACTCGATGTTCGCGTCCCTCACCCTCATCATCACGTCGAGATCCGCACCGCCCGCGAACAGGCGGCTCATCGAGATCGCCTCGAAGAACACGATCCCGGCCGAGAAGATGTCGCTTCGCGCGTCGATCACCTCGCCCATGACCTGCTCGGGGCTCATGTACCCGACCTTCCCCTTGAGCGTCCCGCTCTCGGTGAGCTGGCGCTGATGCGCGGCCTTGGCCACGCCGAAGTCTCCCACCTTCACGTCGCCCGCGTAGCTGATCAGGATGTTCGACGGGCTGATGTCGCGGTGGATGATGTTGAGGTCTTCGCCGTAGGGGTCCCTCGCGCGGTGCGCGAAGTCGAGCCCCTTGAGCATCTCCATCGTCACGAACAGCACGATGTGCAGCGGGATGTGGATGTCCATCTCGGCACAGCGCGCCAACACGTCCAGCAGGTCCTTCCCGTGGACGTACTCCATCGCGATGTAATACTGGGTCTCGATCTCCCCGAGGTCGAACACCTGGACGATGTTCGCGTGGTAGAGCTTGACCGCGATCTTGGCCTCGTTGATGAACATCTCGACGAACTCGTCGTCGTCCACCAGGCTCGGCAGGATCAGCTTGACCGCGAACTCCTTCTCGAAGCCCGCGGCGCCGAACGTCTTCGCTCGAAAGATCTCCGCCATGCCCCCGGCGCCGATACGATCGAGCAACACGTACCGCCCAAACGTGGTCCACTCTCGAACTCTATTTCCCACGTGTGCTCCACGCTCGCCATCTATGAAACGCCCTCACATGGTGAGCGCGTACTCGGCGATCCATTCAATTTGGGGGTACTCGCGATACCCCCGAGTTCTAACACAACGCGCTCTCGCCGGTCCAGAAGGGCCGACTCTGGCGCTCACCTTCTCGCGGCCCCGTCGTGGCTCGCCTTCGCCGAAACGAGCTCCTCGCCCAGCTCCCCGGCGAGCCCCGCGATCTCCTCGGAGATCGCCCGCGCGAGCCCCTCGGCGCTGCGGCTCCCCATCTCACGCTCTCGCTCGAGCACCCCCGACCAGATCGTCGCGTTCGTCGCCACATCGACCGCGTGCAGGTCCAACACGAGCCGGGCCGTCCAGCGGCCGCCCGCGTCGACCTCCTCGAGCGCCACGAGCCTGCCCCGTAGCAGCACGTCCGCGCGCGACGAGTAGCCCGCCTCCACGCGCATGAACGCGCCGGAGGACTGCAGCGCGCGGCGGAGCACGTCCGAGACCATCAGCGCCGGCGCCGACGTCCACCGGTGGTAGTGGTAGTAGTCGAGCCGGTACGGGCTCTCCCGGTACACCATCCGCGCGTCCTCGTAGGCCGAGTCCGCGCTAAGGTACTCCACCCCGAGCGTCCACGGCGCGGCGTCTGCCGCCTTCTCGACCTGCGGCGCGAGCTGGTAGTACCTGACCTGAGGCGGCGGCCCACCACACGCCGTCGCCCACATCGACCACGCACACAGCGCGCACAGCGCCGCACATCTGACTCTATTCTGGCTCATGGGTCCTCACGCGGCGGCGGGTTGTTGTCGAAGATGAGCGACGAGGGCCTGTCTCTGAGCGTGCGGCTGACCTCCTGGAGGTTGTCCGTCGCCCTCCTCATGTTGGAGATCATCGCGCGCAGCTGCTCCTGGTTCTGGCCCAGCGACCCGGCGAGCCCCTCGAGCAGAGACTGCAACGCCACGAGCGTCCCGCTGATCGCCGTCGTGTCCACCTTCACCAGCGCCTCGCGCAGCACCGTGTTCGTCTCGGACAGGCCCGTCACGAGCTCCTCGATCTTGGCCTGCGCGAGCACGTCCCTCCCCTGCGCGATCGCCGCGCGGACCTCCCGGACCGTCGCCGGCAGCTCACCCGACACGCGCGCCACGTTGTCCATCGTCTTCGAAAGCGACGTCTCGTTACGCTCGGCGATTCGCCTCGCCACCTTCAACGTCTCCGTGAGCTCCTTGACCAGCTCGCTCGAGTCGCCCACCAGCGTCTCGGCCTTGATGAGGATCCGGTCCACGCGCTCTCGGTTCTCCTGGCGCGTCATCTCCTCGAATCCCTGGAAGATCTCGCCCCCGCTCGCCGAGATCCCGTCCGCGCGCTCCATGAGCGTGTCCACGAGCCCCTTGCCCGGCGGGATCGCGCCGCCCTTGGGGATCTTGTCGGCCCCCTTCGTGCCGCCCTCCAGCGCCACATAGAGGCCGCCCGTGAGGCCCTGGCTGATCATCACCGCCGTCGTGTCCTTCTTGACCGGGGTCCCTGGCACCAGCGACAGCGTCACGATGACCTCCTCGACGTTCTTCGAGTTGACCTCGATATCGGTGACCGTGCCCACCTTCACGCCCCTGAGCCTCACCGAGGACCCCGGCCCGAGGCCCGTCACGCTCATTTTGTAGGTCACCGTGTAGCTGTCCTCCTCTGCGCCCAGGTTCACCCCCACGAACGTCACCAACACGGCCAGGATCAACAACCCCGTCGTCAGGATGAAGAGCCCCAGCTTGACCTTCTCTGCCCTCGTGACCATCGCCTCGTCCTCACCGGCTCCGTCGCCGTTCTGCGCGGCACTTCGCGCGCCACACCATGCACAATCGCTCCCGCGCGCTCAAGCTCCCTCGTCGGCCTCTACCCCCATGCGCTGCAACACGGTGTCGTGATCACCGCCCATCGGCGGCGGCACGCGGTGGAAGAAGTCGTGGACCTCCTGGATCGGTGAGTCGCTCAGCTCCCCGACCGTACCGACCGCCAGGACCCGCCCCTCGTCCAACATCACCACCCGGTCCGCCAACATCTTGATCGACTCGAGCTCGTGCGTGACCACCAGCATCGACATCCCGAACAACCGCTGGAACCGACGCAGCACGTCGTCGAGCCCCGCCGCGACCACCGGATCCAGCCCCGCTGACGGCTCGTCACAGAAGATGATCTCGGGGTCCAGGATCGCCGCGCGCGCAAGCGCCACGCGCTTGCGCTGCCCGCCCGAGACGTCCGCGGGCAGCCTCGACTCGAGATCGTCCAGGCCCACCAGCGCCAGCTTCATCCGCACCATCTCCACGATCACCGCCTCCGGCAACGTCGTGTGCTGGCGCAGCGGCAGCGCGACGTTGTCCATGATCGTGCTCGATCCGAACAGCGCGCCGTACTGGAACAACATCCCAGTGCGCACCATCAACGCGCGGCGCTCACGATCGTCGAGCTTCTGCACGTCCTCGCCCAGCAGCCGCACCGTCCCCGACAGCGGCGGCTGGAGCCCCACGATCGTGCGCAGCAGCGTCGACTTGCCAGAGCCCGACCCACCCAACAGCGCCGTGATCTGGCCGCGCCAGATCGACAGGTTCAGGTCCTCGAGGACCGCCTCGCTCCCGTACCCCGCCACGACGTCTACCAACTCGATGACCGCTTCGCTCAACGCTCCTCCGACTCTTCGTTCATGCACACGACCAAACTCGGCGCATTCTCCTCATCACCAACCCTTCACCACACCCGGTCACCCGAAGATCGTCGCCAGCGCCGTGAAGATCGCGTCCGAGACCACGATCGTCAGGATGCTCAGCACCACCGCGCGCGTCGTCGCGCGGCCCACGCCGCTCGCCCCGCCCGTGATCGTCACGCCGCAGTAGCTCCCGATGAAGCCGATCACGAACGAGAACATCACCGACTTCGCGATCCCGCTCATCAGATCCCACACCCCCACCGCGAGCAGCGTCCGCTGCATGTACGCGTCCAGCGACAGCCCCATGTACATCGTCCCGATGACCGCACCGCCCGCGATCCCCAGGAACGTCGACATCAACGTCAGCGCAGGCTGCACCCACGTGAGCGCCAGGATCTTGGGCAGGATCAGGTAACGCTCCGGGTCGATCCCCATCGTCCGGAGCGCGTCGAGCTCCTCCTGCACCTTCATCGTCCCCAGCTCGGCCGCCATCGCCGATCCCGAACGCCCCGCCAGCAGGATCGCCGTCATGATCGGCCCGAACTCGCGCGCCATCGACAGCCCGACCAGCGACGCCACGTACACCGGCGCGCCCATGCTCTCGAGCTGCGGCGCCGCCTGGAACGCCATGATCCTGTCTCTTATACACATCTGACGCTGCCGACGATCTACTCTGTGTA
>CAJXPN010000126.1 GCA_913058025.1 uncultured Myxococcales bacterium
CGAGATTTCTGCCTGTCTCGTGGGCTCGGAGATGTGTATAAGAGACAGGCCCAGTCGACCTGGGCGAGGATCTCGGGGCGCCCGGGGACCAGCGGCGCGGCGAGCAGCGGGTCCTCGCGTACGAGGCGAGCGACCTCCATCCCCTTCATCCCATAGGTGTTCGCGAGCAGGCGGGCGGTGGGCATCTCGAGGGCCTCGCCGCCGATCTCGCGGACCTGCTGTGCGACGCGCTCGTGGTCGTCGTCGGCGGGCCAACCCTGCGCGCCGGGGAGCGGCTCGCGGTCGGTGTTCGCGTCGAAGAGGGGGTGAGAGGGGAGCGTGCCGCGCAGCCGCAGCATCTTCACGGCCGTGTCCACGACCTCCTTGGACATCTTGCGGTAGGTCGTGAGCTTGCCGCCCGCGATCGTGATCACTGCGTCGCGGCCCACGATGATCTGGTGCTCACGGCTCACGGCCGATTCGTCGACGTTCGCGCCCGCCTTGACGGGTCGGATGAGCGGGCGGAGTCCGGCCCAGGTCGAGATCACGTCGGCGCGCGCGATGGGGTGGTCGGGGAAGTAGCTGAGCGCGGCGTCGATCAGGTAGTCGACGTCGTCAGAGTCGGCGGCGATGTCTGCCGGGTCGCCCTCGAAGTCGGTGTCTGTGGTGCCGATGTAGGTGCGGTCGCCCCACGGGATCGCGAACAGCACTCGCCCATCCTCGGGGTGGAAGCACACCACGGCGTAGGTCACCGGGAGCGTCTCGCGCGGCACGACGATGTGCACGCCCTTGGTCGGGCGCAGCAGGTCGACCTCGCCCACGTCCTCGTTCATCTCGAGCGTGGCGTCGGTCCAGGGGCCCGTGGCGTTGATGATGCAGTGGGCCGTGACCTGCTTGGTCTCTCCGCTCAGGACGTCGCGCGCGACGACGCCGGTGACCCGGCCCGCGTCGTCCTTGAGGAACGACTCGGCCTTCGCCCAGGTCACCACGACCGCGCCCGAGTTGGTCGCGTCGAGCGCGTTCTCGAGCGTGAGGCGAGCGTCGTCGGTCTGGCAGTCGTAGTAGAGCGGCGCGCCCTTGAGCTTCTTGGTGGTCAGCGCGGGCTCCTCGCGCTTGATGTCCTTGACGCTGAGCGAGCGGTGGCGTTTGGGGGAGCGGAAGAGCGAGAGCCCCTCGTAGAGCCACAGGCCGGCGTTGATCGTGGTCAGCGCGCGGCGCGACTTCTTGAACACCGGGAACAGGAACCCGAGCGGGTTCACCAGGTGCGGCGCGATGTCGAGCAGGATGCGGCGCTCGGAGACCGACTCGAACACGAGCCCGAGCTCGAGCTGCTCCAGGTAGCGCACGCCCCCGTGCACCAGCTTCGAGGACGCCGACGAGGTCGCCCCGGCCAGGTCTCCCATCTCCACGACCGCGACCTTGAGGCCGCGCCGCGAGGCGTCACGCGCGATGCCCGCGCCGTTGATCCCGCCGCCGATGACGAGCACGTCGACCGTGCCTCCGAGCCGTTCCCACATTTCCTCGCGTCTGGGCATCTCTCTCTCCTTTTTCTTGGCTGCGCAGGGCTCGTCCGAGCCCTCCCTTCGGTCGGGCTGAACGACCACGAGCTCCACTTCGTTCCGCTCGCTGCCCATGCTCCGCATTTCGGCAGCGAATTATACTTCCACGTGTTCGCTCGAGCCGAAGCTCCTGGTGCTGGCTGAGGAAGAAGAGGGCTCATCTTTACAGCCAGTCCTGAGACGGGCTCTTCGTTCGCGCCTTGGTGGAGTTCGTGGCGACGGGCTCCTTGCGTTCGGAGCTCATGCAGGCATTGAGAAAGCTCATTTCGGTGGGTATTTCAATGCAAACCTGCCCTGTCTGGCCTCTCCTGAGGTGCGCGAAGCCTGCGCGGGGCGCCCTGGGCGGGCCATCACATCAATGCGGACATCCGCCGAGCGTCCTTGAACGTGGCGCCTGATCGGCCCGATGATGTCTCGACGGATCAGCAGAAGCATCGCTGGAGGACGCCTTGGAGACCGTACGCATCTACCACCTCGCCAGAGAGCTCGGGCGCAGCCCTCAGTCGCTGCTCTCGTTCGTCGTGGGGCTCGACCGAGGGATCGACGCCGACTCGATCATGTCGCACCTGTCGATGGAGGACGCGGAGTTCGTGAGGGCGAGCCTGATGAGCGGGGAGGCGAGCGTCGCGGAGGGCGCGGACGTCTTCGGCGAGCTGAGAGGGGTGCTGGACGCTGCGCCTGGCGCGGAGGTCTTCGACGAGGCGCTGCTCAAGATCGCCATGAGCGCGCGCGCCGAGGTGTTCGACTACGCGCGCGACGTGTTCTCGCGGTGGCCCGATCGCATCGAGCGCCGCGTCCCCGGGCCATGGCTCGATGGCTTCGAGCGGGAGCTGCGCGAGCACGAAGAGCTGCGATCGAGCCCGCACGCCGCGCTCTCGCTTTGCAACGCGCTGGACCTCCACGGGCGCGGCCTGACGGTCGAGGACGTGGTCACCTTTTGTGAGCTCGAGGAGCTCTCCGGGGTCGCGCACTTGAACCTCGCGGGGATCGAGGTCTGGAGCGACGCCTTCGCCGGGCTCGCGCGCCACCTGGGCGGTCTCCTCACGCTGGACCTTTCGGGGTGCGACCTGGGTGAGCGCGCGCTGCGCGCGCTCGCCGACCCGGCGGTCTTCCCGAACCTCTCCGGGTTGCGCCTGCGCGGCGTCGCGATCGACCAGGACGTGTTCGAGCTCCTGCTCTTGCGCGACCTGCGCGAGCTGGAGGCCGACGCGAGCCTGTCGGGGGTGGTCTCCGTGCCGACGCGCCCCGACCCGAGGCCGACCTCGATGCCGCTGGGGCCGCCTTCGGGCGCGCCGCTCGGCGCGCTCGTGGCCAGGCTCGAGGACCCCGAGCCGAGGCGGGCCGCCGAGGCGCTGCGCGACCTCTACTTCGCCGCGCGCCGCGAGGGCGTGGGCGAGGAGGTGCGGAGCGCGCTCGGCGAGGCCGCCGAGCGCGCCGTGCTCCAGCAGACCTCCGAGGTCGCGGGGATGCGCGTGAGCTGGCATCCGACTGCGCGCTTCCGCCAGCTCCGGTTCCTCGACTCGGTCGACCTGCCCGACGCGCGCCCGTTCCATCGTATGACCGGCGCGATGGATGGCTTCGTCGGCGTGTTCGTCGACCCCGTGGCCTTCGACTACGCCACGTTCGAGAACATCCTGCCGCTGGACGGCTACTTCGAGGGCGCCGAGCTCGCGTTCGCGGTCGAGCCCGTGAGCGCAGGCGTCGACGGCCTTGCCGTCTTCCCGTTCGCGCCCGCGCCCGAGGCGAGGGAGGCGCTGATGGGCCTCGACGGGCTGGGCGTGTACGACGTCCCCATCAACGACGACACGCGCGGGGGGCGCCGCTTCGTCTTCCACGCCGCCGCGCTGTCTCAGGCGCTCACCGAGTTTGTCAGGGGCGCCTTGCCCGAGGACGCGCTCGAGGGCTTCTCGCACGTCAACCCGGTGTTCCGGTGCAACCGGTTCGCCCCCGGCGACGACCGGTTCCACGCGCACCTGGACACGCCCTACAGGGACTCGGCGCGCGGCCACGTCTCCCGCCACACGATGCTGCTCTACCTGACGGGAGGGCGCGGCGAGCCGGCGCTGTCGGTGGGGGAGCGCGAGCTCGAGGAGATCGCGCCGATGACGTGCGTGATCATGGACCAGCGCCTGGAGCACGAGGGGGGCCCGTTCGTCGAGGGCGACAAGGTCTTCCTTCGCACCGAGCTGATCTACGAGGTCTACGCCGGGGCCCCGCTGCGCCACGACCCGTCGATCGCCGCGCTGTTCTCGAAGGCGTGCTACATGACCGGCGAGAGCCTGGTGTTCCCCGAGCTCCGCGACCACCGCAACGCGTGCTACGAGCTCGCCGCGCGGGCGCACTGGACCGGCCAGACGCCCCCGCTGGGCCCGGAGCCCTGGCTGCGCAAGACGTTCCGCGGGCTCCGGTTCGTGACCAACGGCTACGACTTCTGGTGCTCGGCGTCGCAGGTGAGCTTGAAGGAGGCCGCGGTGCTCGCGACGCTCGACCGCATGAACGCGCGCGTGGGCGACGCGACCATGCGCGAGCTCTGCGCGGCGGCGGTCGTCCACGGCGACGCCGCGCGCCCCGCGTCCTGGGTCCCGGCGCTCCTCGCGTGCCCGCCCGAGCGAGAGCGCGGCGCGCTGCGTCGGATCGTGGACAAGGGCGCGCTCTCGAGGCTCCCGCCCCAGGACGGTGAGGACACCTGC
Source organism: uncultured Myxococcales bacterium (assembly GCA_913058025.1). GTDB lineage: Bacteria > Myxococcota_A > Bradymonadia > Bradymonadales > Bradymonadaceae > CAJXPN01. The sequence goes on from CAJXPN010000126.1 coordinate 4,229, forward strand.
TGTCCGTTCCACGCCCGCGGGGACGGCTTCAGGTTCGAGCCAGGCAATAGCCCTGCTGTCCGCGAAGCCCTCGAGAGGTCGCTCGGCTCGATGAGGCGTTACATCGAGGAGGCGCCCGTGTGGATCCTCGGGCAGCAGGTGCTGCTCGACCTGGACCGCGTGGTGGTCGAGGGTGATCGCGTCTTCGTGGGCGCGGACGAGGGCCTGGCGCCGGTGAACTTCGCGGCGTGTTGGAACTGCGAGGAGTCCCCGGCGGACTTCATCATGACGGGGAGCGCGTCGGTGACGTTGCCGTTCATGCTCGCGCCGCCGATCCTCTTCCGCGAGGTCGGCGGGTGCTACCACCTGCGCCTCGACCTGTGGCGAAACGGCTGGTGGCTCGACGCGCGCGGGGGCACGTTGGCGAGGCCGGACTTCGCGGACGCCTACAGCGCCGGGGTCGACCCGTGGCACCGGACGCTCCACGCGCAGCTCACCGGCGCGGGCTTCTCGACGCCGAGGTGGCTCGACGACGAGCTGGGGTAGGGGGCCAGCCGCGCCTCTAGAGGGGGTCGTGTTGGGCGGAACTGCCCGGGGAGGTACCCAGGAGGCGATCTGCGGGCCTCGAGCGTGGCGTGGCTATTTACCTACGGGCACCAGGACATGCCCCCCAGGGCCCCTGGCGGCGCCCAGGTTCGACAGGGGGCTCCCAGGCTCATCCGCGCCCAGCCGACCGGAGCGCCCACGTGAACCCAAAACCACGAGTCCTGTATGTTGACTGCAGGAAGCGCCCTGCTCGTATTCGTCATCCTTCGCGCTGGCGAACCCGAGCGTAGAGGTCTTCGAATCGCGCCCGGAGCAGGCGCTCGTCTTCCGGGTCGATCACCTGTCGACCCCTCTCCAGGTTTCGCGCGCACAGGGCGTGGACGGGGTCGTCGTCGTCGAGTTCGACGTGGCTGAGGAACCAATCGAACGTGCCAGCGAGCTCGAACGCCCACAGATGACGCCAGTTCAGGTGGTGTAGGTAGGCTCCCCAGGCGAGCGCGGCGAGCCGAAGGTTACCGTTGCCTTCGTTCAACAGAGCTATGCCTCTCAGCTCCTCGAGCGCGCGCTCGTTGAGCGCGCGCTCATAAGAGATCTGGCCATGATTCGCGCGCAAGCGTTCGGTCCGCTCCTGCATCTCTCGCTGATACGTGGCGTTGTCGAACGCGTCCTCGCTCAAGGCGAGACGTCGAGGGTGGCGCTGCCGGTGACGGACCCCTGGCTCGCCTGGATCGTGGTGGTGCCCTGGGCGAACCCGGTGGCCTCGCCGCGGGTGACCCAGGCGTTGGAGACGTCGGCGGTGTTGGTGTCGGTGGAGGACCACGTGACGTACCAGGTGACCTCGCGCTCGGTGCCGTCGGAGAAGACGCCGGTGGCCTCGAACTCCTGGCGCTCGCCAGCCTCGACGGTCGCCATGGGCGGATCGAGCAGGATGTCCTGGAGGACGGCGTCGGTGACGGTGAGGTTCATGCGGCCGGAGACGCCCTGGTAGGTGGCCTCGACGAAGGTCGAGCCCGGGGAGGCGCCGAGCACGATGCCCTTGATCCAGAAGGACGTGTAGACGTCGGCGACGGACCGGGCCGAGGAGGTCCAGGTCGCCGCGCCGGTGATGTCGCGTGAGGTGCCGTCGTCGTAGATCGCGGTGGCGTAGAGCTGGAGGTAGTACCCGGTGGGGATCTCCTCCAGGAATGGCGTGACCTGGATGCGGTCGATCCGCTTGCCCTGGACGGTGAGCTCGGCCTCGCCGGTGACGCCGTTGTAGGTCGCGAGGATGCGCGCGGTGCCGGGGGCGTGCGCCGTGGTCACGCCCTCGTACCAGCGCGCGTTCGAGACGGTCGCGATGTTGGACTCGGTGGTCTGCCAGAGCGCGTCGCGCCAGACCTGGAGCGAGGTGCCGTCGGAGTAGAGCGCGGTGGCGAAGAAGCGGATCTCGTCGCCGACGTTGACGGTCGGGTCGAAGGGGATGACCTGGATCTGCGTGATGGTGGCGGGCGTGACGGTGATGGTGGCGCGGCCGATGGTCTCGCGGTAGGTCGCGGTGACCTCGACGGTGCCAGGCCTCACGCTGAACGCCTTGCCCTTCTGGCGCCAGTCGTCGAGCACGTCGACGACGTCGCCGTCCGCGCTGATCCACTTCGACAGGAACGTCACGTCGCGCGAGGTTCCGTCTGAGAAGATCGCCGTGGCGAGGAACTGGAACTCCACGCCAGGCTGGAGCTCGAGGCCGAACGGGCTCACGCGGACCTCCACGAGCTCGGCCTCGGTCACGATCGCCTCGGCCTCGCCCACGAGGCCGCCGTACTGCGCGGTGATGTTGGTCGCGCCGGGGGCGAGCGCGGTGCCGATGCCGGGGAACCAGCGGGTGACCGTGACCGACATGATCGTCTGGTCGTCGCTCTTCCACTGCGCCTCCTCGCTGACGTCCTCGCGGGTGCCGTCGGAGTAGATGGCGGTGGCGAAGAAGCGGACGTAGTTGTCGACGGGGACCTCGACGCGACGCGGCGAGACCTGGACCTCGACGAGCTGGGCGTCGGTGACCTCGAGCAGCGAGGGGTCGGGCGAGCTCATGCAGTCCACCGCGAGCGCGAGCGCGTCGCGCAGCGGGCCGAAGTCGGAGTAAGCGCGCTCGGCCTCGAGGTAGGTGCCGATGCACTCGATGTCGGTGCCTGGGATCGGCTGAGGGGTGGACTGGATGTGGCCCTCGATGGCGACGGGCTCCTGGTTGTAGTTGGCGTCGTCGCCGGGGGCGTGGGTCGTGGTGACGGCGATGTGGAAGTCGAGCGAGGCGTCCTCGATCGTGTCGACGAACTCGTTGAAGTTGTCGCGCAGCGCCTTCTGCTCCTGGCACATCGAGCCCGAGTTATCCACCACCCACAGGATGTCCATGGTCACCTCGTCGGAGACCGTGGTCGAGATCTTGCCGCCGATGTTGATGCCGTTGACCAGGGGCAGGACGGAGTGGCTGTTGCACGAGGACATGAACCCGGCGCCGATGGTGGCGCTGGCGGCTGCCATGGCAGACCAACCCAGCAGGGTCCTCTTGATGTTCTTCTGGAGCAGGCTCATGTCAGGCATCCTCATCCTGGGGCGCCGGCGGCGGTGCGCCGCGCCCGATCTATGCTCGGCGGTGCCGAATAGGGGTACACGTCTTCTGGTCACTCGAGAGACGCGCCCGACGGGTGGCCCGTCACACTAAAGAGAGTGCGACGCCCGGCGCGCATGGAGCGGCTGCTCGAAGACACAAGAGAGACTATGCGACGAGGCCGCGCGACGCAACGCGCGCGCAGGCGCAGCGCGGCGCAAGGGATATGCGGAGGAGCGCGGACAAGAACGAGAAACGCAGCGCGCTCGAGACCCTCTCGGGCCGAACGTGCTGCGTCCGTGACACAAACATGGAGTGAGCGGCGCGGGTGCGCCTTCGGGCTCAGCTCTTGTGCGTCGTGTAGGGGAGCAAGGCGATCTGGCGCGAGCGCAGGATGGCCTTGCGGAGCTTGCGCTGGTTGCGCGCGCTCACGCCCGTGATACGGCGGGGAAGGATCTTACCCGTCGAGGTCACGAAGAGCTTGAGCAGCTCGGGGTTCTTGTAGTCGATCTTCCAGCTGGGGTTCTGCTCGAAGGGATCGACCTTGCGACGGCGTCGCCAGTTGATGCGGGTATAACTCGACATATTCAGACTCCTGCAGGACACGCGGCGCTGACGCGACGCGCTCCGGACGGTGGTGTGGTTGCGGCGGCGACACGTCGCCGCCTGCGGATCACTTGATCTTGGCCTCGACGAACTCGACGTGCTTGCGCACGACCGGGTCGTACTTCTTGAGGCGAAGCTTGTCCGGCGTCTTACGCTTGTTCTTCATCGTCGTGTAGAAGTACCCAGTTCCGGCACTGGAAACGAGCTTGATCTTATCGCGCATGGTCGTGCTCTCTTTGTCGTTCGTATGTGGAACACGCCCCCCTGTTCAACAAGGGAGGACGCCAACGGTTAGCAACATGCACGGGCACAAGGGCCCGGCAAGGGCGAAGAACTTAGGGCACACCCTGTAGGCGCGCAAGGATATTCTTGAGGCGCTCGCGGCGCGGACTTCAAGAGCGCGAGGAGGGGAACCCCTGGGCGTCGAGCTTGGTGAGCGCGCGCGCGAGCGCCTCAAGAACTGTCTCTTATACACATCTCCGAGCCCACGAGACAGGCAGAAATCT
>CAJXPN010000127.1 GCA_913058025.1 uncultured Myxococcales bacterium
CGCCAGGATCGGGCGCGAGCGTGCCCGCCGTGCCCGAGGCGAAGTCTTCGAAGAAGCCGGCGGCCCCCAAGACCAGCAGTAAGTCGAAGGGTAAGTCGAAGGGCAAGGGCGCCCCCCCCGTGCTCCCGGCGGCCGCCGAGGCCAAGCCCTACGAGCCGACAGAGGACGAGACCGAGACGCTCGAGGTCTCACGCGTCGCGAAGGGCAAGGGCGTCGAGCTCCAGGACCTGCTCACGACCGGCGAGGTCGGGCGCGACAAGGTCAAGGTCGGCTCGGTGCCCGAGCTCAAGCCCGAGCGCACCCAGACGACGCTCGCGCCCAAGCCCAAGCCTCCCGAGCCCGAGCAGAAGAGCAACACCGGCCTGATCATCGTGGGCCTGGTGCTCGCGCTCCTCGTCGTGGGCGCGGTCGTGACGATGAGCGGCCCGAAGTCCAAGGATGTCGTCAAGCTCGGCGACGGCGCGGTCGTCGCCGGAGACAGCGTCCGCAAGGCGGACGGCGTCGGCGCGAACACGAAGGTGATAGACCCTGTGAAGGCCACGGCCACCACCAACAACGCGACCCACAGCGGGACCAACGGCGCGCTCGCCTTGGTCGACGTCGCGGCGATCGGGGCGGCTCAGGGCGAGGCGTCCAGGGACGTCGAGGATGGCCGCGCCAAGGGTGAGGTCGCGAGCGTCGCGGAGGCGAGCACCCTCGCAGCCAACGCCGCGCCGGACCCGAGCGCCAATCCCGCGAAGGACCCCGCCGACTCGGTGGGGACCGCCGTCGGCCCCGACTCATCCAAGCCCCCGACGGTCGATCCTCCCAAGACGGATCCCCCCAAGACCGACCCGCCCAAGGTCGACCCTCCCAAGGACGTCAAGACCACCAACGCTGCGACCGGGTGTCAGGCGGGGATGGTCCTCGTGAAGAGTAAGAAGTCGGGCAACACGTGTGTGGACCGCTACGAGTACCCCGGCAAGGGCTCGCCCAAGACGAACGTCTCATGGTTCGACGCCAAGAAGACCTGCGAGGGTCAGGGCAAGCGCCTGTGTGGCCTGAGCGAGTGGCGCCGCGCCTGCGGTTCGAAGTACCCGTACGGCAAGAAGTGGGACGCCAGCCGCTGCAACACCCAGGACGAGGACGAGTTCGAGAGGTCGATCGGAGGGGTCGGCAAGTTCAAGCGCTGTCGCAGCCGCTCGGGCGCCTACGACATGGTCGGCAACGTCCACGAGTGGGTCCTCGAGAAGAAGATCGCCGGCGGCGGCTTCGACTCCGGCGAGGACGTGGCCTCGTGCCGCTACGCGTCCTCGAAGGGGGCCTCGTCGAAGGCTGGTTACGTCGGCTTCAGGTGCTGCGCCGACCCGCGCTGAGCGGTTCCGTGTGGCCTCGCGAGGAGTGCGTCGATGACGACGGTGAGGATCCTGATCAGCAGCAAGGAGGGCGTGTTCGACCCGGAGGGCAAGGTCGTGCAGTCGGGGCTCGAGCGCCTGGGCTACGCGGGCGTGGCCCGGGTCCGGGTCGGGAAGGTGATCGAGCTCGAGCTCGACGCCACCGGCGACGAGCTCGCCGATCAGGTCGCCTCGATGTGCTCGGCGTTCCTGGTGAACCCCGTGATCGAGGACTACTCCTTCGAGGTCGTCGAGGCGTGAGCCTGACGCATACCGACATGAGGACGTGATGGAGTTCGCGATCGTGCGGTTCCCCGGCTCGAACTGCGACCGGGACTGTGAGCACGTGATCACGCGAGTTCTGGGCGAGCGCGCCCGGTTCGTGTGGCATCAGGATCGAGACCTGGCTGGCGCCGACGCGGTGATCATCCCGGGCGGGTTCTCGTACGGTGACTACCTGAGGGCTGGCGCGGTGGCGAAGCTCAGCCCGGTCATGGAGTCCGTGGCCGAGTTCGCGCGCGGCGGCGGCCCGGTGCTCGGGATCTGCAACGGGTTTCAGATCCTGCTCGAGTGCGGGCTCCTGCCAGGCGCGATGCTGAGGAACCGCTCGCTGGAGTTCGTGTGCAAGCACGTCCACGTACGCGCGGTGACCACGCGCGCGGCGTTCACGGGTGGCCTGGATGCCGGGGCGGTGCTTCGGATCCCCATCGCGCACGCGGAGGGCAACTACACGCTCCCCGAGGGGCAGCTCGACGAGCTGCGCGCGAGGGATCAGGTCGTCTTCGAGTATTGCGGGCCAAGTGGGCAGGTGGGTGAGTCGTTCGATCCGAACGGCTCGATCGGCCACGTCGCGGGCGTGTGCAACGAGGCGGGGAACGTGCTCGGGATGATGCCTCACCCCGAGCGGGCGTCGGAGGCCGCGCTCGGCTCGACCGATGGCCTCGCGCTGTTCAGGAGCGCCGTCGACGCCGTCGCGGGCTGAGGCCGAGCAGCGCCAATAGCGTGAGCGCTGCGCCGAAGGGCGCGGCGCCCGGAGGGGAAGCCTGCGCGCAGCCACACCCGCGCTCTTCGATGGGCTTGCAGCAGTCCGGGCCGCCGGCGTCTGCGACGGGCGTGACGCCAGCGTCGTCTCCAGTCGCCCCAGAGTCGGGCTGCTCGCCCGCGTCTGCGCCCGCGCCTGCGTCTTCGCCCGTGCCCGCACCGGCGTCGGCTCCGGCGTCGCCCGCGCCGGCGTCCTCGCCCGGCTCGACAGTGCCGCCTCCGAGCGGGTGGGTCATGGTGGTGTCACAGGGCGAGTCGGTGAGGTACTCGACGGCGCCGATGTCGGGGGTCGCGTCGCGCCGCTGGCCGCAGTAGTCGGAGGTGGCGGCGGAGCCTGTGGCCGCGTCGACGAGCCGGGAGCCGTCGAGGAGTGAGAAGTCGAGCTCAGCGGGGTTTGCGAAGATGGCGTCGAAGTCGGCCGCGGAGAGCTGGTCGAGGTTGCCCGTGAGGGTGGCGGCGCCGCCGTCGCGCTCGCGGATGCGCCCCATGAGGACGTTGTGGCGGATGGTCGCGGTGGTGGAGGCGAAGCGGGCGTCGATGCCGGAGGTGGCGTGGAGCGTGTTGTGCTCGACGACGACGTCCTTGCCCTCGTTGATGTAGACGCCGACGTCTGAGCACGACGAGATGATGTTGTGACGCATCACGCCGTTCTGGTGCTCGGGGTCGCAGATCTGGTCCTCGCAGATCGGGTCTGGGCCGGTGCCGCCGCCGCCGAATGAGAGGCCCACGCGGACCTGCCCGGAGTGGAGCCGCGAGCACACGATGAGGTTGCGCTCGAAGACGCCATCGCGCGAGTTGCCCTTGAGGAAGGCGGCGTAGGAGATGTTGTTGCCCTGGCCCTTGGCGAAGTCGTGGATGTAGTTCTCGCGGATGATCCATCGGCGCCCGCCGACTACGTCGATCGGCGTGACGGGGTTGGAGGTCTGGCGCGGAGCGTCCGAGAAGAACTCGTTCCCCTCGACGAGGACGTCGTCGGGGTAGACGTATCGGTCCTGATCGCCCAGGGGTGAGCCGTTGCCCTTGATGTGGGCGTTGAAGTTCTTCGCCGTGTTGCCGCGCACCACGACACCGTCCGCGGCGCCGGTGATGTGGAACGCGTGCTCGCAGGCCGAGTCGTCGGCGCAGACGCCGTGGATCGCGAGGTCCTCGACGCGCCAGTGTGGGCCGGTGATGTGGAAGCCCTCGGTGGTGTCGAACTCCACGACAGGGGAGGCGCCGTCCGCGGGACGCACGGTGATGGGGGCCTCGGCGGTGCCGCTCGCGTTGCAGCGGAGCTTCGAGCTCAGCCTGTAGGTCCCCGAGGAGAGCAGGATGACGTCGCCAGGGGACGCGGACTCGACGGCCGCGCGAAGCCCGTCTGCGTCGGCGACGGGGACGTCGGCGGCCGCCGCGAGCGCCGGGCAGGAGAGGGCGAGGAGCGTGAGGGCGGACAGTCTGGTGCGCATGGGAACTCTCTTTGAGGCGTCGTGTCGTCGAAACGAGTCCAGCGTATCAGACGGTGAAGTGGAGTGCCTCGTGAGCCTGACCGCCTGTGCGGCCTTCTACGGGCCTTCGAGAGGGTGTTCGCTGTCCCTTTGCTTCATGCTTTCCAAACACCCTCCGAGAACGATCGCCTGTAGAAGTGCCTTCGACAGCGAAGAAGCGCGTCGCGTAGTCTACAGGAGCGTTGGGGCCCTTTTTTTGCTGGCAAGGGACTCCTGGTGCTCGCCTCATGCCAACCCAGATACACGGTGACTCACATGCGAACGCGCGCCCTCTTGTTCCTGATGCTCTCCTGCGTCGCGTGTGCGTCGACACCAGCACCGACGCGTGCGCCAGCCGAGGTAGAGCCAGTGAGCCTCACCTCGGCCACGCCAGACCGCGCGAGTGATGTCCCCGCGGCGCCTCCTTTGGCGGCGCCCGCGGAGCTGCTTCCGTTGTTCGAACGCGGCGACGTGTTCGCCGTGTTGAGGTTCCGAGGAGCGAGCGCTTGGTCCGAGCTCGCCCCCGTGGTCGAGAGGCTGGATGTCGGACAGTTCGATGGCCGGTTGGGTGAGCTGCTCGATGCGTTCGTCAAGCGCGGCCCGGTAGGTGCGCTTGGTTTGCTCGATGCGCAGACCTCCGTGTCGCTCCAGCAGATCATGGAGGGGATCGATCCCGATCGAGACTTCTACATGTCGTTGCAGCTGAACGTGTACCCGCGCCTCGCCTCTCCGCTCCGCTTCGCGTTCCCGTTCGCGGCGGTGCCCGAGGGGGACCGTGCGATCGTGCGCTACACCATCATGCTCCCCTCTTCCGATCCCGAGGCCCTCGCGCGTGCCATGACCGGCGTTGCAGGCTCCTACACGGTCGAGGCGCTGCCCTCATACGTCGTGCTCAGCAAGGCACGCGAAAAGGGCGCTCAGATGCTCCCTGCGCGACCCATGGCGCCGTCGGCGGCGTCCGCGGAGTTCTTCGACAGCGACATCGTGCTGTCGGCCTATGCGCCTCAGGAGGGGCTCGCGCGCTTGAGTGTCCTGCGCGCGATGGATGAGAGCTGGGACTCGCTCGACAGGGCCTCCGCCGAGTTCGTCCCCATCATGCTGTTGAAGACGCTCGTACTCGGGGCTGACGCAGCGAACGACATGGCCCCTTTGCGGCGCGAGTTCGAGGCCCACGCCGTGTCCGTGAAGGCTGCGGGGGAGACGCTCGTGATCGAGAGCGCGCACGCGCACACGGCGCTGGGCCGGGAGTTCGCTGGCCTCATGACTGCGCCGAGCTCGGCGCTCATGCTGCCCACGCTCACGCCGCCTGGGGGGCGCGTTTGGTTTCGAGGCGACGTCTCGATGAACACCGCGCGCTTGCGCGCCAGCATGGACACCCCCGCGAGGCGCGCGCGCGTGTCTCGGGGCGGCCCGAGTATGTTCCGAGGCGACACGCTCGCGGCCTGCATGGCGTACGTGATCGAGCGCGACGTGAGTCTCTCGGGGGGCGTCATCGAGTGCCTCGAGTCCGTCGAGGGCTGGGCAGGCTCAAGGCCTTACGCTGCCCGGGTATTGGCCTGGGGTCTCGGTGGCACCGACGTCGCCGCGCTCGTCGCCTTCGAGGGCGACGCCGCAGAGGCCGCGCGCGTCGAGGCGATGTGGGGCGATGGGCAGTGGGTGCGTGGCATGAAGGTGAACGACGACGGCACCTTCGTGCTGATCATCTCTCCTGGCAAAGCCAGCTTCGGGCCGGACGCGCCGTTCGAGCCAGCGCGCGCCGACGTGTTCATCGATCTGGCGCGAGGTCAGCCGCCTTCTCCGGGCGCGCTCCAGGGTGTCCTGGGGGCTTCGGTCGAGGTGTCTCGCCCCGCCACGTACGCGAGGATGACACTCGGTGAGGAACTCGGGCGCTTCTCCCCCGAGGTCGTCGCCGGTGCGTTCGCGGCCCCGTCGGAGGCCGCGTGCCATGCTCGCCTGCATGAGCTGACGTGGGACATCTCTCAATGGGTCATGGGTCTGGAGAGGCTCGTGCCCGAGGAGCGCTTCGAGGTCGTGCGTTCGAAAGGGGACCTGTGGCTGAAGGACCTCGAGGTTTCGATCGCGGAGTGCGTCGAGGTGGTGCCGGGTGATGAGGACGAGTACGCGCGCGTCCTGGCGGGAGGCTACTTCATGGTCGCGCTGGCGAACCTCAGCTACAAAGAGCGCGAGCGCTCCGCGAGGTACTTCGCGCGCGCCTGTTCGCTGGGTGACGACCTCGCGTGCGGGGACGCCAACGCGCACTGGGCGCTCGAGCGTTGCCTCGAGCCGTACTACCTCGAGCGCGCGAGCGCGGCGAGCGACATCCGACGAGGAGAGCCGCTGAGTCTGGAGCTCGTGGACTTCGTGTGCGTGACGGCGAACGCGGCCGCAGAGGTCGGAGCGTGGAGCCGCGCGCAAGTAGAGGAGAACCTCGGCCGCGCCTCCGCGGCGGACGTCTCGCGAGGGCAGAAGCTAGGCGCGAGCCAGTGGTATGGCGGCGCAGGCGATGCAGATTGAGCGGCGCGGGCGGTCAGGTCGGGCAGGGGCCGGCTTCGAGGGAGGTCGCGTTGAACATCAATGAGCTCGAGGCGTTGGCGTCTTCGCATGGTCTCACCGGCGACGAGTTCGGCGTGTTGGTCGAGGCGCTCGGGAGGGAGCCGACGGTCCCCGAGGTCGGCGTCGTCAGCGCGATGTGGAGCGAGCACTGCTCGTACAAGTCGTCGCGCGTGCACCTCCGAAAGCTGCCGACCGAGGGCGAGCAGGTGGTCCAGGGGCCTGGTGAGAACGCGGGCGCGGTGGACATCGGCGGCGGCCTCGCGGCGGTCTTCAAGATGGAGTCCCACAACCACCCGAGCTACATCGAGCCCTACCAGGGCGCGGCGACAGGGGTCGGAGGCATCCTCCGCGACGTCTTCACGATGGGCGCGCGCCCGATCGGCTCGCTGAACTCGCTCCGGTTCGGCGCGATCGACCACGAGAAGACGCCCCACCTGTTCCACGGCGTGGTCGCGGGCATCGCCGGATACGGCAACTGCATCGGGGTCCCCACGGTCGGCGGCGAGGTGTACTTCGACCCCTGCTATGACGGCAACATCCTGGTGAACGTGTTTACGGTAGGGATCGCGCGCAAGGATCGCATCTTCAGGGGCGTGGCCGAGGGGGTGGGGAACCCGATCTTCTACGTGGGCGCGGGGACAGGGAGAGACGGCATCCACGGCGCGACGATGGCGTCGGAGTCGTTCGGCGAGGGGACCGAGGAGAAGCGCCCGACGGTGCAGGTCGGCGATCCGTTCCGGGAGAAGCTCCTGCTGGAGGCGGTGCTCGAGCTCATGGAGACGGGCGCGATCGTCGGGATCCAGGACATGGGCGCGGCCGGGCTGACGTCGTCGTCGGTCGAGATGGCCGATCGCGCAGGCAACGGCGTCCGGATCGACGTCGACGCGATCCCGAAGCGAGAGGAGGGGATGACGGCGTACGAGTGCCTGCTCAGCGAGAGCCAGGAGCGCATGCTCGTGGTGCTCGAGCGGGGCAAGGAGGCCGAGGTCGCGAGGGTGTTCGAGCGCTGGGAACTCGAGTGCGCCCAGATCGGGGTCGTCACGGACACGGGGCGTATGGAGGTGATGGAGCGCGGTGAGCGCGTCGTGGATCTCCCGGTGTCGCTGCTGACGTCGGCGGCGCCCGTGTACGACAGGCCGCGCGCGCGGCCTGCCTACCTGGACACGCTGACCGAGGTCGAGCTGCCCGAAGGCGTCGACCTGGGCGAGGCGCTGCTCGACCTGATGGGCAGCCCCAACATCTGCTCCCGTAGGCGCGTGTACGAGAGGTTCGACCACATGGTCGGCCTCGGCACGGTGGTCGGACCGGGTGCCGCGGACGCCGCGGTCCTGAGGATCCCCGGGACGGACCGCGCGATCTCCATCGCCGTCGATTGCAACAGCCGCTTCTGTTACCTCGACCCGCGCGAGGGCGCGAAGCTCGCGGTGGCGGAGTGCGCGCGCAACGTCTCGTGTACGGGGGCGCTGCCGCTCGGGACCACGGACTGCCTGAACTTCGGCGATCCGACGAACCCCGAGATCATGTGGCAGTTCGCGGAGGCGGTGGAGGGGATGGCCGAGGCGTGTGAGGCGTTGAACGTGCCGATCGTGGGAGGCAACGTGTCGCTCTACAACGCGTCGTTCGGCAAGGACATCAACCCGACCCCGACGGTCGCGGTGGTCGGTGCGTTCGACGACGGCGCGTCGTCTGTCGGATCGGCGTTCAGGATCGTCGGGGACGCTATCGTGGTGTTGGGGGAGACCTCACGCGATGACATGGGCGGCTCGGAGTATGCGTGGCGCGCCGTGGGGGCGCTGGGCGCGAGGCCGCCGAGGCTCGACCTCGAGGTCGAGCGCAGGGTCCAGTCGCTCACGCGCGCGTTGGTCCGAGAGGGCATCGCCCGGAGCGCGCACGATTGCTCTGAGGGTGGGCTCGGGGTGGCGCTCGCGGAGTGCGCGGTCTGTCTCTTATACACATCTGACGCTGCCGACGATCTACTCTGTGTAGAT
>CAJXPN010000128.1 GCA_913058025.1 uncultured Myxococcales bacterium
ATCGTCGGCAGCGTCAGATGTGTATAAGAGACAGGTCCTGAGAGAACACATAGAGCCCGTCGCTCAGCGGCGCAGGCATCGGCGCCTGCTCGAACAGCGCGGGATCCTCGAGGCAGCGCCTCTGCGTGTCCAGCAACAACCTCGGGTTGTCGATCGCGGCCCAGAAACCCTCCATCGGCGACGCATTCACGGGCTCGCCTCGCAGGAGCATCGGGATGTACACGTCCCCGACCATGCAGCCCTTCTCGAGCGGGATCTCGGCGAGCAACGACGAGCTGATGATGTGCACACCGACGAAGTCATGCTCGACGAGCGGGCCCGGTGAGCCGGCGCGGCGCGCATCGCGCAGGCCCCAGAGCTCACCCTCCTCGGTCAGCCAGACCTTCCCGGGCTGAGTGTCGACCTTCGGTCGCACGACGATCGTCGCGCGAGCACGAGACGCGCGATGCGCCTCGACGTGCGCGGCGAGGTCGATGTTCATGACCGAGTCACCGTTGAGTACGATCAGCTCGCCGTCAGGCTCCCCGAGCGCCTTCCAGATCCCGCGCACGCCGCCCGCGGTACCCATGATCTCCCACTCACGGGTGTAGACCACGGACTGCCCGAACATCGCGGCGATCGGGTTGATCACGGGCGGGACGGCGTCAGCGAGGTGGTGGAGGTTCACCCCGAACCTCCCGACGCCCGCGTTGAGCAGGTGGCCCATGGGGTAGGCGACCATCGGAGTGTTGAGGAAGGGAATCAACGGCTTGGGGAGCACCTCGGTGATGGGGTGCATTCGGGTGCCGTGGCCAGCGCAGAGGATCGCGCCGTAGAGGTCGGGTGTGTCGGTCATGTTCAAGCTCCGCTCGAGTCGAGACGATGCTCGGACCGTTCGGCGCGATCGTCAAGCGCGGGAGGCTCCTGGACAGGTACAAGAAACGAAGACGGCGCCGGGGAGGACCCCGACGCCGCACTGAACTTCGACGCTCGAGGAGTCTCAGTAGTCCTGATCCCAGGTGCCCTGGCTGGCGGACACGCTCTGTGTCTGCTCCTGCTTCTTCTCCTGGAAGTCGAAGGACTGGGTCTGGGCGCCGCTCATCTTGGCCTTGAGCGCCGCGAGGGCATCGTTGGCGCCGTCGGTGGCCTCGAGATCGTTGAACTTGGCGTCCAGGTCTCCTCCGGCGATGTCGTTCTCGATCTCGGCGTGCGCCTCGACCTCGGCCTCCATCTTGTCGATCTTCTCGGACATGCGATCGAAGGTATCGAACGCTGAGGTGTCCGACAGGGACGACATCGTCTCCTGGATCTTCTTCTGCGCCTCGACGCGCTTCTTCTTGGCGATCAGGAGGTTCTTCTTGCGCTTCGCCTCGTCGATCTTGCTGTTGAGCTGGCGGAGCTGCTCACGGAGCTTGTCGGCTGCGGCCTTCTGGGCCTCGTGCTGGCCCTTGAACTCTTCGGCGAGCGAGTCGTGCTCGGACTTACGTCGGAGCGCCTCCGTGGCGAGGTCGTCGCGGTTCGCCCGCACGGCCATCATCGCCTTCTTCTCCCACTCGCGCGACTTGTGCAGTTCGTTGTCGAGCTGCTTCTTGAGGCGCTTCTCGTCGGCGATAGACACCGCGACCTGCTTCTTCGCCTCGATGAGCTGATCCTTCATATCCAGGATCAGCTGATTGAGGATCTTCTCTGGATCCTCGGCCTTGTTGATGGCGTCGTTTACGTTCGCCTTAACCAGGGTGCCCAGGCGCCCAAAAATACCCATCTAAAGTCTCCTTCGAGCGCCCACGTCGAACCCACGTCACTGCCGTGTGGTCCTCGTGTCGCCTCTTCAACGTGGTGCGCGTCCTCTTGGTCTCATCCGTAGACCGAAACATCTTACCAAATCGCTCCATTCCGGGCCAGCGTGACCGACCGGAACGCCTCGTGATTCGATGCTTCGACCTCAGCCTTCCATGATCGATTCTTCGAGATCCGCGACGCTCATGTCGCCCTCGTCGTCGCCGGCGTCGGGGTTCTCCGAGGCCGGGACGAACTCGCGGATCTGCGTGTAATGCTGGAGCAGCGACAGCGTGATCGAGTCGATCGATGCCTGGAACTCGTTGTAGTCCAGGTTCTCGCTCTGGAGCGAGTCGATGATCACGACCGCCTCGTCCTCGAGGCCGTACGCGCCCGAAACCATGTCCTGAGCGTTGTACTCGAGCAGGCGCTGGAACAGGTTCGAACGAAGCGACTCGTCCACCGTTCCGAGGTCCATCATCTTCACGCGGAACGTGATCACTGGTGGTGTATGCAACACCACGATGTTGTCCACGAAGTCGTGGTTGTCATGGATGAGCCACATGCCTTCCTGGACCTGCTCGAACGGCAGCTCCATTTGGATGAGGTACTCCTCGATCTTATCGTTCGTAATCATCGGCAACTGTCCCTCGTTCGTGTGTTCGTGATCGATCTCTCACGCCTCCGTAAGGAGGCACATCGAGCGGTCTGGAGCCATCGAATGCTCCGTCTTGGAGACCGCTCGTTCGAGATCACCCACATCGGGTCGTGCGCACGGTCGCGCGGGAATAGAAGTTGGCGCGCATCTTAGGTAGCGCGCTCGAACACTGTCAATGCTCGCCCCCCGCTCGCCTCGATATACTGGCGCCACGTCCCCGCCTCGGGTTAGAGTCGGGGAGAAGAACGAACCCGTCGCATCCCCTCATGAGGTGACCCCAGAGATGTCAGCCGATTCTGCCCGGCGAGCCGACACGCACGCGTTCCTCACACGCGTCGACGTCGCCCTCGAACAAGACCAGCTCACGCGCGCTCTCCGCCTCATCCTCTCGAACTTTTCGAAGTTCCCCGACTCCTCGCCCCTGCGCGAGCGCGTCGCGCTCGCGCTCGCGCAGCGCGGGAGGAAGAAGGAGGCCGTCGCCATCTACGAGCTCGTCGCGCGCCACTACGCCAACGCCGGCCACCCCACGCGCTGCCTCGCGTCCATCAAACAGATGACCGCGCTCCAGCCCGACATGACCATGCTCCTGGATCACTTCAGCGCCCTCTACTCGGTGCGATCTCCTTATCTGGACGCCGAGGCCGACGCCTCATCGCCCACGCTCCCCACCGAGCCCCTCGACCTCTCGGGCAAGGAGCCCCAGCTCCCCGAGGACGACCTCCTCGATCTCGCCGTCGAGCGCGCCCAGCAGAAACGCGGCCTCGCCTCGCAGCCCAAGCAGCTGCCCGCGCTCCCTCTGCTCAGCACGCTCCCGACCGAGACCCTCCGCCGCGTCCTCGACAGGATCGACTACGAGATCTTCCCCGAGACCCAGCCCGTCCTCAGCGCCGGGGAGGTCTCGGCGGACCTCCTCTGGACCGTCGACGACACCCTCCTGGTGCGCCACGACGACACCTACTCGCGCATCCCCTCGGGCGCCCTGCTAGGCCTGGGTGGCTTCGGCCGGCCCGCGTCCAAGAACGAGCACACCGTCACCTCCACCCCCGGCGCCGAGGTCCTGCGCCTCTCCAAGGCCTCCATCGACGCCATCAGCGCACAGCACTCCGACTTCCCCAACCGACTCGCGACCTTGCGACGTTTCGCGCTCACCGAGCGCATGCTCTCGAGCCACGCGCTCTTCGAGCCCCTCGAGGGAAACGAGCGCGTCGCCCTCATCGAGCGCTTCGTCGGCCTCCACATCCGCAAGGGCGAGCCGCTGATCAAGCAGGAGGCCGGCTCACCTGGGCTCTTCATCATCCTCGAAGGCCGCGTCGACATCGTCCGCAAGGACGACGAGTGGGAGATCACCATCGCCACGCTCGGCGCTGGCGAGGTCTTCGGTGAGATCGGGCTCGTCTCCTCCAAGCCCGCCGTCGCCGGCTGCGTCTCCGCTACCGACAGCTTCATGCTCTTCCTCGAGCGCTCGGAGTTCGACGCCGCCGCGGCCGAACACCCTGCGCTCGCGCGCTTCGCCGTCCGGCTCGCCGAGGAGCGCCTCGCCGACGTCGGCTCGACCCTGAGCGCCGAAGACCTCGCCGAGATCGAGTGAGGAATATCGCGCGCCTCATGCGCGCTCTACCCCCGGAGCTCCAGGGCAACCACGCGCTCCCCCACAGACTCAAGACAGGAACAACAACCTCGTCACGACAGAGAGTGTAGACATGAACGACTCCGCCACGCTCGCGCGCCGAGCTGCAGCCGCCCTCTTCGGTGCTGCGCTCCTCGTGCCCACCATCGCCTCCGCGAACACCTTGCCCGGCCCCGCCGACTTCGAAGCCTGCCTCGATGGCGCGCGCGTGTCCGGTCAGAACGTCGCCCCTGGCTTGATGGACCACGACCCGCTCGCCGACGAGGTCGTCCTCGACTTCAGCGACTCGCTCTCCGACGCCGAGGCGAAGACCATCGCCTCCCGCTACGGCCTGAGCGCGTCCCTGAACTCGGTTCACTCCGACGACTCCAACATCTACGTCGCCCGCGTGGCCGAGGGCGCCGTCCCTCACGTCATCGCGTGCCTGGAGAACTCCGCCGACGCCTACGCCTTCGAGGGCCTCGAGGAGAACGTCGACTACTCGCTCTTCTGTCAGGGCTCGTGCGACCTCGCGGCCGCGCTCGACACCAAGCCCAACGACCCCCTCTACCAGTACCAGTGGCACTTCAAGCAGGTGAACGCCGAGGCCGCGTGGCGCGTCTCAACCGGTAAGGACGTCACCGTCGCCGTCATCGACACCGGCGTCGCCGTCGCAGACCACAAGGGCAAGGGCGTCAAGAAGGCCTCCGACCTCGCGGGCACCGGCGTCACGCCAGGCTACGACTTCGTCGACAACTCCTCGTTCGTCTTCGACGGCCACGGCCACGGCACGCACGTCGCCGGCACCATCGCTCAGACCACGAACAACAAGTTCGGCGCCGCAGGCCTCGCCTACAACGCCAACATCATGGGCCTGCGCGTGCTGAACTCGCGCGGCTTCGGCCAGGTCTCCGACATCGCCGACGCCGTCCGCTTCGCCGCCGACAACAAGGCCCAGGTCATCAACATGAGCCTGGGCGGACCGCTCCCCTCGCTCGTCCTCAAGCGCGCCATCGACTACGCCCACAAGAAGGGCGTGACGGTCGTCGCCGCGGCAGGCAACGGCGGCAAGCGCGCCGCCTCCTACCCCGCCTCCTACGACCACGTCATCTCCGTGGCCGCTACCCAGTTCGACAAGAAGACGACCTTCTACTCGCAGTGGCATCCCAGCGTCGACATCGCCGCACCCGGCGGCAACACCCGCGTCGACCAGAACAAGGACGGCAGACCTGACGGCGTCCTCCAGCAGACCGTCAAGCCCGGCCAACTCGACAAGCACGACTTCCTCCTCTACATGGGCACCTCGATGGCCAGCCCGCACGTCGCCGCGGCCGCCGCGCTCGTCATCTCTCAGGGTGTCACGCACCCCGACAAGGTCGAGGCCATCCTCAAGAAGACCGCCGACACCTCGGGCGCCAAGGACAACGACGCGCGCAAGTACTCCGAGCGCTTCGGCGCCGGACTCATGCAGGCCGACGCCGCCGTCAAGAAGGCCAACACCGAGCAGGGCACGTTCCGCTTCGCCGCGGGCTTCCTCCTCGCGCTCCTCGCGCTCGGCACCGCCCGCCGCCGCGACACGCTCGGCCTGATCTCGGCGCGCGCCTCGACCGTCACGGTCACCAGCGCAGTCGTCGCCTCCGGCCTCTTCATCCTCCCCCTCTTCTTCGGTGACTTCGCCCTCGTCGAGGTCCTCTCTCGCCCCCTGGCCGAGTGGGACATCCTCGTCTTCGGCTTCGACACCCACCAGTCACCCATCTTCGCCTCCGCCGCCTTCCCGCTCGCTGCCATGGCGCTGTTCAGCGGCAACGACAAGACCCGCGGCCTCGCCATCGGCGTCGCCCTCGGTATGGCCGGCTTCCTGCTCTCCGAGTCCTACCTCATGACCTCCGACGTCCGCATCATCCCCGGGATGGGCGCCCTCGACCGCGTCTGGCTCGCCGCCAACGGCCTGCTCAGCCTCGGCCTCGGCTACGTCGGCCTCAAGCGCTACTGACCCACGGCCGCGCGCCCACTGGGCGCGCGCCGCGGCTCATCCGCCGAGTCGTCCTCATGAGCGCATCCGACGCGCTCACCGAAGACAAAGAGAGAGGGCGCTCCCACATGGGAGCGCCCTCTCTCTTTGTCTTCGGCGGGCCGGCGGCGCCGCTCAGAAGCCGTAGTGCTGGATCCAACCCCGCAGCTTCTGGAAGTTCTGGTGCGACAGGTTCGTGAACTCGAACCCGGTGTGCACACCATCCTCGTAGACCGGCTTGGCCCCTGCCCAGATCACCTCTTCGGTGTTCGGGAGCACGAACTGGAGCCTGGTGCGACGCGAATCGTCGGCCAACGGCTCGAGCAAGCGCTGGACGCGGATGCCTCCCAGCGAGATGTTGATCGCGCGCACGACGTGCGTGTGACCGTTCTGGATCTTGTTGAGGATGATGTCACAGGGGACACGCAGCGATCGTCTGTGCTCGGACATTCTTGGACCTCCTTGTCTGCCGTGTTCGACGAGCTATATCTGACTGAGCCAATGACTCATGAGCCATCTTGGCCACGACTCAGAGGTACCACGTGACCTCCGACGGTCCACTTTTTCACTCCTCGGCGACGCAACGGTTTCATTCATCGCACGCCGTGACTACACTGTTGCGCGGCGAGGCCGCGGGACCCTGCCGTCCCCTGACATTTCCGTCACGACGCCGACCTCGAAGCCTCAGATTACTGATACGCACACCGTGAGTGAGCCCCATGAGCAATGAAACATCGAACGCGATCGCCTCTTCGCCGCTGTTCAAACACCTCGACACCGTCGACCTCGCGCCCCTGATCGCCGACTCGAACATTCAGCTCCACGACTCGGGCGCCGTCCTGATCAAGGAGGGCACGTCGGTTGCATCCCTCTTCCTCGTGCTCGACGGAACCGTGCGCGTCTCCACGAACTCGATGAACAAGGAAGTCGAGCTCAAGAAGATGGGTTCGGGCTCCTACTTCGGAGAGGTCTCGCTCCTGAGCGGCAAAAACGCCACCGCGACCGTCGAGGTCGAGCAGGGTCCTTGCCGCGTAGTCGCCATCCCCAAGGACACGCTGTTGTCCCTGGTCCAGCGCGACGACCGCCTCCGACGCCTCCTCGAAGGGGTCACGCTCGCGCGCGCCAAGGACACGATCTCGAAGGTCCTCAAGTGACCACCCCTCGCCGCGTGATGTAGACGCATCGAGGTCGACCTCTTACCCACACATGCCGGGTCCACCCACAGGGCCTGGCGGGAGACAACCTCCGGTGACACGCCTACGACTCCCCGTCCTCGCCTCGCTCGCCTCTCTCATCGCCCTCTCCTTCTCGAGCTGCGGCGGTGAGACCTACGAGGTCCCCCAGGGCGACGGCACGTGGATCCTCGTCGACCTCTACCACACGCGCCTCCAGAACCCGGAAGACCACCGCATGGTCAAGGGCAACTACGCGTACCAGGGGGTCCACGGCTACTCGCGCCTCTTCGATCACCTCGAGGCCAACGGGTACCCCTGGTCTTCGATCCGAGAGCGCGAGCTGAGCGCGGAGCGCATCGAGGGCTACGATGCCCTCTTCATCAACCTGCTCAGCTCACGCTACCCAGACTTCACAGAGGACGAGGTCGAGGTCATCAAGGACTACGTGCGCGGCGGCGGCGGGCTCTTCCTCATCGCGGACCACACCAACGTCTACCGCCACGCCGAGCGGGCGAACCGGTTCCTCATCCCGATGGGGCTCGAGATCACCTACCACTCCTCGCTCGACACGGGCGAGAACTCCGTCAGCGGGCTGGGCTGGATCGCCATAGACAACCTCGAGGAGCACCCGACCAACGCCGGCATCGAGATGATCAGCTTCCAGACAGGAGGCGTCGTCGAGGCCGTCACAGGCGACGGTTCGGTCACCGCGCGCACCTCCGAGCGCGGCTTCGGTGACCTCTGGATCGAGGACAACGGAGGCGGCTTCTACGGCGACTGGCGCCGCACGGACGAGGAGCTCGAGCCGCTGGGGAACGTCCCCGTGGTCGCGGCCGCAGAGTACGGCGAGGGACGCATCGTCGTCGTCGGCGACCAGAACATCTACGGCGACGCGTGGCTCCACTTCGGCGACAACTTCAGCCACGCGCTCAACATCTTCGAGTGGGTCACCCAGAACGAACGCGACGAGACCCCGCTGCGCAGCACGCCCACCGCGGGCACGCCGCTGGCCGTCGACATCAAGCACAACGGCTACGCCCCTGGCGACTCGGGCTCACGCGGCTACTACACGTTCTTCGTGAACTTCAACCGCGACCAGACCGTCACCACCACCGGCGTCCTGCGCTACTCGGGCAAGGAGCAGGCGATCGTCTTCCCCTCCCCCGACGACCCCTTCATC